>JBFJMP010000202.1:0-5176 GCA_041633895.1 Nitriliruptoraceae bacterium | reverse complement strand
GGCGCCCCCCCCGGCGAGGGTGGTCACGTCCTCGTCGTGGGAGGCGACGGAACGGGTGCCACGCTGGGGGGGGAGATCGAGTGCGCTCGCAAGGACAGCCCGGTCGAGGCGGTGGCGGGGGACATAGGTGCCGATGGCGACGATGCCGCGCATTCATCCGTCCTTCGTCGGGACTCAGGTGTCGTGGAGAGATGTACCAAGCAAGCGTTAGGTTTACACTACCAGCGGAGTCCTGGGGCTGCCAAGACGGGGCGGCCGGGACGACCACTCCACCGACGGGAGTCGCCAGTGCGGATCGACCACATCGCCATTGCCACACCGAACATCGAGCGCACCGTCGCCGAGGTGGTGACCGCGCGTGGGGGGCGTCTCGCCAAGTGGGACCCGCGCCCCGACGCGCCATTCTCCGCCTCCCAGTATCGCTTCGCCGACGCGGCACGTCTGGAGGTCATCGGACCGAATCCTGCCGTGCCCGGAGACACGTTCGTGGAGGCCTTCCTGGCGCGCCGCGGGGCCGGTGTCCACCACATGACGATCATGGTGGACGACCTGCAGGAGGCGATCGACCGGATGGCGGCTGCCGACTTCGACGTCATCGACATCGACCGGTCCGAACCGCTGTGGCACGAAGCGTTCCTGCGCCCCGGCCAGGTCGGTGGCCTCGTCGTCCAGTTGGTCCATGAGCCGTACCCGGACGCCCCGGCGCGGGCCGCCGGGACCTATGTCGAGGTCACGGACGACCCCGCGCGTCCGCGCTTCGTGGGCGTGGTCCTGAGCCACACCGACCTCGACCGCGCGCGCCATGTCTGGACGACGCTCGGCGCCTGCGTCGATCCCGACGGCGACGGCCTCCGGTGCAGCTGGCCCGACGCCCCACTGACGGTCTTCGTCCGGGCCGGCGAGCGGGCGGGACCCACGCATCTGGTGTTCGATGGCGGCGGCCACCGCGACGCCGACGACATCGGCCCGGCCATCGTGGACGAGACCCCTGACTCGGTGGACGACTCGGTGGACGACTCGGTGGACGGGTGACCGAGCAATCGCTAGGTTGGTGACCTCGCGGGAACGGGAGTCGTGCGTGCTGATCGACGAAAGCCTCATCGGGTACACGAGCCGGGGGGCAGCCGATGCCTCGGCCGAGGCGGAGGCCGTCGGCTTCGACGGCCTGTGGGCCACCGAGAGCGTGACCGACGCCTTCCTGCAGTCACTGTCCGCCGTCATGCACACGACGGACGTCACGATCGGCACCGCGATCGCGGTCGCCTTCGCACGCAACCCCATGACGGTGGCGTACAACGCGTGGGATCTTGCCGCCGCATCGGACGGTCGGTTCCTGCTCGGCCTGGGGACGCAGATCCAGGCCCACATCGAACGCCGGTTCTCGATGCCGTGGAGCCAGCCGGTCGAGCGCATGACCGAGTTCATCCGCGCCCTGCACGCCATCTGGGATGCCTGGCGGAGCGGTGAGCGCCTCGACTTCACGGGTGAGTTCTACTCCCACACCCTGATGAGTCCCGTGTTCACCCCGCCCCTGCACGACCACACCATCCCGATCGCGATCGCGGCCGTCGGCCCGAAGATGACGGAGGCCGGCGGTGAGGTCGCGGACGGCCTGATCCTGCACGGCATGGCCAACACGGCCTACATCGACGGCGTGACCCTCCCGGCACTCGAGCGCGGCCTGGCGCGGTCGGGGCGCACGCGCGACGACGTCTTCCTCAGTTGCCCGGTCTTCATGGTCATGGGTGACACCGACGAGCAGCTCGAGACGATGCGGGCGAAGACCCGCGACCAGTTCGCGTTCTACGCTTCGACCCCCGCCTACCGCGCGTGCCTCGAGGCCGTCGGATACGGCGACCTCCAACCGGAGCTGCGCACCCTGACCCAGCAGGGCCGCTGGGCCGAGATCAGCGGGCTCGTCGACGACGACCTGCTCGCCCTGGTCGCGATCGAGGGCACGCCCGAGCAGATGCCGGCGCTGGCCCGCGAACGGTTCGAGGGTCGCCTCGACCGCGTGTCCTCCTACTTCGGCTGGGACATCGACGACCCCGACCGCCTGCGTGAGATCCTTGCCGGCTTCCGAACCGAGCGTGCCGATGCCTGACGGCACCACGGCCCACGACGATCGCGTCGCGATCGAGGACGTGCTCTACGCCTACGCCGACCTCGTCGACCGGGCATGCCTCGACGAGCTGATGGACCTGTTCACGGAGCACGTCGTCCTCGACTACGGATACGGGCGGCTGTTCACCGGGCGCGACGTGTTGAGGACCCTGTTCGCCGATCGCCTCCTGGCCACCTACACGGCCACGAGCCACCACATCTCCAACGTGCGCATCGCGGTGGACGGCGACCACGCCACGTCGACCTGTCACATCCACGCCTGGCACCGGCGTGCGGACGACGGCAGCCAGCCCGAGGTGTGGGGCCGCTACGACGACGAGCTGGTGCGCACCGTCACGGGCTGGCGGATCGCTCGACGCACGATCCGCGCCGCAGGCGAGCGGGGCTTCCCGATCCCGGACGGCCAGCCCAGCGCATTCGAGCCCATCGACCGCCACACGAACCCAGCAGATGGGGACACCGATGCCTGACCTGCCCGACGTGCACACGCCCGAGACCGCCGACGTCGTCATCGACGCCATGGCCACGGCACGCGCCATCCGCTCCTACCACCCGGACCCCGTACCCGACGAGGTGCTGGAGCGGCTGGTCTTCGCCGGCACCCGCGCCCCGAGCCCCCGCAACACCCAGCCGTGGGAGTTCATCGTCGTGCGAGATGCCGACATCCGCCGTCGCATCGGCGACGCCCTCGAGCCCCGGGCCGCAGAGGTGGAGGCCGTCATCCCACGGCTGAGCACGGCTGCGAAGCAGCGCATGTACCAGGGTGCGGCCGACCTCTTGCGCGCGCTGGGCACCGCACCCGCCATCATCTTCGTGGCGGGCTGGCAGCGCGACTACGGCGAGGAGTTCCCCGCCGAGGAGATCATGCTGTCGGCCCTGCACACGTCGGCCCAGAACATCCTCGTCGCGGCCCGCGCCATGGGCCTCGGCGCCGCCTTCACCACGTTCCACCTCCACGCCGAGGCGGAGGTCCGCGCCGCCATCGGGGCGCCCGACGACCTCCACCTCGCGGTGACGATCCCCGTCGGGTGGCCAGCGAGCAACACGGGGCCGGTCCGCCGACGCCCGGTCGACGAGGTCCTGCACTGGGACCGCTACGTCCCCCCGCCGGCCTGAGGGCGACCCCGGACAGGGGTCAGGGAGCGCCGACCTCGGAGCGGGCGATGAGCTCGGCCGGAGGCGGCGTGGCCCGGTAGACGCGCGCCGCGTTCTCGAAGCAGACCTTGCGCACCTGCGCCGCCGGCAGGTCCACGAGCTGGCCGCGGATCATCGACTGCACCTCCGGCCACGTCGTGTCGAAGTGCGGGTAGTCCGTCTCGACCATGACGTTGTCCTCACCGATGAGGTCGAGCTGCTGGAAGCCCGACGGGTCCTCGATCGAGGTGAAGAAGAAGTTCCGGCGGACGAGCTCGACGGGCGTGAGGTCCCCGCCCGGCCACGGTCCGGCGATCTGGTTGCGGTACGACCGCTGCAGGCGCTCGAGCACCATCGGCACCCAGGACACGCCCGCCTCGGACATGACGATCTTCAGGTCGGGGTAGCGAGCCGGGATGCCCGCGAAGATCCAGTCGACCAGCGCATTGATGCCGCTGACCGGGAAGAGCGCGGCGTTGACCTCGACGTGTGACGAACTGCACGGCTGCGGCACCGACCCGGACGACCCGACGTGGAGGTTGACGACCGTGCCGGTCTCCTCACATGCACGGAAGAACGGTTCCCAGCCCTCGTCGTACACGTTGGGGAAGCCCAGGCCCTCGGGGTTCTCCGAGAAGCTGACGGCACGGAAGCCGCGCTCGGCGTTGCGGCGGATCTCCTCAGCGGCGATGACCGGGTCCGCCAGCCACGGCAGCTGGCACGGGATGAACCGGTCGGGGTCCGCGGCGCACCACTCGTCGAGCATCCAGTCGTTGTAGGCCTGGAGGCAGGCACGGCCCAGTTCCGGGTCCGACATGGTGGAGAAGCGCGTACCGGCGAAGCCCCACAGGGTCGAGCCGAAGCACAGCGAGGCCCACGTGCCGGTGAGGTCCATGTCGGCCAGGCGGGCACGCGAGTCGGCGACACCCGGCCACATCTCGTCGTAGGTCACCCCGACCGTCGTCCACTCGGAGCGGACCCGCCCGGCCGCCGCATTGGTCATGATGATGGGCAGGCGCTTGTCCTCGACGACCCACCACGGCAGGCCGTCCGCTTCCACCTCGACGTACGGGGCGCGGTCCTGGAGGCGTGCCGGCAGGCGCCCCTCGAACAACGTCGGCGGCTCCATCGCGTGGTCGTCGACCGAGATGATCGGGCAGAACAGCGGTTCCTCCACCGGGTCGATGAAGGTCACGGTCTTGCTGCGTCCCTGCCGGCGGACTTCGCGCTCGACGAACGTGTCGGTGTCCATTGCCACTGATGTGCTCCCTGTCGAAGGTGCGGTGATGGTTGCGGCGTCGCCGTGGGTCAGTCGCGCCCCAGCACGTCCGGCGGCGGCCCGAGCTCACGCCGGACCGCCCAGTCCCACAGCAGCGGCACCGTGTCGCCGTGACGCGCCATGATCCGGTTGATCGACTCGCGGCCGATCGCGGGCACGGTGTCCGTGGCGCCGATCGCCTGCGCCATCCATGCCTGCCGGGCTCGCCACTCCAGCGCGACGGCCCGTGTGTACGACTGGGCGACGGTGTCGCCGACCACGAACACGCCGTGGTTGCGCAGGATGGCGCACGGCGCCGACCCGATGGCCGCGACCGCGTGCTGCGCGGCACCCAGTTCCTCGACCCCACCGCGGTAGTCGTCGTAGAAGACGATCTGCTCGTCGGGGACCACGGCCGAGAACTGGTCCTGCGCAGGAGGGACCCGGCCGGCCGCCGACCACACCGTCGCGTGGCGCGGATGCTGGTGGATCGTGACCATCGCCTGCGGATGCACGCGGTGGTACTCGAGGTGCAGCAGCAGGGCGGGCGGCGGCGCCACGTCGCCGGCCAGCAGGTCACCGGCCGCCGAGATCCGGATGACGTCGGCAGCCGTGACCTCGTTCCAGCCCAGGCCCATCGGCAGGGTCAGCAGCGAGTCG
>JBFJMP010000201.1:0-5181 GCA_041633895.1 Nitriliruptoraceae bacterium | reverse complement strand
GTCGCGGATCTCCACGTCGCGGTAGCCCGCCCGAACGAGCGCGACGGCGGCATCCGCGGCCAGGTCGAGGTCGTCGTCCCCCGCGTTCGGCTGTGCCACGAGGGGGACGACGCGCAGGTCAGGTGCTGGGAGGAGCCACGGCGCACCGGCGATGGTCGTGGCTGACGGTTGCATCCGGACCGGCACCGCGACTCGGACGAGCGCGGGGGCACCGAACCCGGCATCGGCGACCGGGAGGGTGATCGCCAGCACGGTCACCACGGCCAGGTCGCCGGCCGGGTGGTCGACGTGTTCGACGACCACGTGCTCGACGTACTGGCCGTCGGCCCCTGGGGCCGATCCCATCCCGTCAACCGTGCGAGCGGCAGGCTGGGTGGACAGCCACAGACGGACGGCTGCGGCACCGACGGCAATCGCGTCCGCACGGGCGTCGACGGACGCCCGTGACGTGGTCGCCGGGCGGACTGGGGGAGATGTAGTCAGCGGTGGGGCCGGTGCGTTGCGGGTCGGGTCCGCCACTGGCGTGGGGGTGTCCGTGTCGACGTCCGGGGTCGCAGCGGTCGGCGCGGATGGGGCCGAGGTCGGTGTGGCTGGCGGCAGGGTCGCGCTGCCCTCGGCTCGGGTGACCATCAGGCCGGCGAACACCACCCACGGGACGACCGAGGCGACGAGCAACCACCGGCGGGGAGCCTGCTCGCGTGACGGCGTGTCGCCCGCCCATCCCGGCCACGCGTCCGGTTCGTCAGGGGCCAGCGCACGCGGAGCCCGGGCGGGGGGCGGGTGGCGCCCGGACTCCGGTGCGTGGGGCACACCGCCGCGCGCTGCAGCGGTGGGCCGGGTCGAGGACATCCGAACTGCTTTCCGTACATGTCATTGTGTTTCATTCATCATCATGCACCCTCGTTCGTGCCGCGGCAAGGGCCGTGCCGCCCCGGTTGTGGACGGACGGTGCGCCGCCTCCGGCGGTGGCTGTCCGTCGGGCGGCGCCGCAGGACGGCAGGTGGGGTGCGGGGGTCTACCCTTGGGGACCCCGACCCGGCAGGCCAGGATGGACAGCACCGCCACACCCCGCGAGCCCGGCGGGGACCAGGACGGCACGCTCGCCGCGGAGCCCGTCGAGGTGGCGCCTGCGCGCGAGGTCGACGGGACGCTCCTGCGCACGGAGCTGACGGAGGCCGAGCGCCAACGCCTGTTCGAGGAACAGGTCATGCCGGAACTCGACCGGCTGTACGGCGGCGCCATGCGCTACACGCGCAATCCCGCGGATGCGGAGGACCTGCTCCAGGAGGCCATGGCGAAGGCGTACTCGTCCTTCCACCAGTACCAGCAGGGCACGAACCTGCGGGCGTGGCTCTACCGCATCCTGCACACGACCTACATCTCGATGTACCGCAAGAAGCAGCGTCGTCCGCAGGAGACGCTGCAGGACGAGATCGACGACTTCTCCTTCTACGACGCCGCACGCGTCGGGTCCAGCGCCGAACACGAGGTGCTGGCGGCGATCACCGACGAGGAGGTGAAGGCGGCGCTGGCCGACCTTCCCGACACCTTCCGGATGGCCGTCTACCTCGCCGACGTGGAGGGGTTTGCCTACAAGGAGATCGCTGACATCATGGAGACGCCGATCGGAACCGTGATGTCCCGCCTGCACCGGGGAAGGAAAGCCCTCCAGAAGGCGTTGGCTGGGTACGCAGAGCAACGCGGTCTGATCACGGGTGCGGAGGTGGATGCATGACGGCCGACGAGTCACGGTGTGCGGACACCGACGTGAACTGTTCCGAGGCACTCCACGAACTGGAGCGCTATCTCGACGGCGAACTGCCCGAGGGCAATCTGGACGAGATCCGCGAGCACCTCGCCGCGTGCTATCCCTGTTCGGATCGCGCGACCTTCGAGGAGCAACTGCGGGCGCTGGTCCGGGATCGCTGCTCCGAACAGGTGCCGGACGGGCTCGCCGACCGCATCCGCGCCA
Organism: Nitriliruptoraceae bacterium; assembly: GCA_041633895.1. Taxonomy (GTDB): domain Bacteria; phylum Actinomycetota; class Nitriliruptoria; order Nitriliruptorales; family Nitriliruptoraceae; genus JBFJMP01. Next base: position 3,209 of record JBFJMP010000201.1, on the reverse strand, counting down.
GCCTGTCGGACCGCTGACGGCGACGGTCTCGCGTCTGCCGAGCGATCTTCTACGCTCCCGGGGGCGACGTCACCCCTGACGGCGCCGAGGACGAAGGTGGCGACGTGGGTGTGGCGGACACCGTGCTGGTGACCGGCGGTGCAGGGTTCATCGGATCGAACCTCGTGGACCGCCTCCTGGCCGAGGATCGCCGGGTCGTCGTGATCGACGACCTGTCGACGGGCACGCTCTCGAACCTCGACGAGGCGCGCCGGACCGCGCCCGGCTCGCTCGAGTTCCAGCGCACCGACATCACCTCCGACGTCGTCGAGCCGCTCATCGGCCGGCACCGCCCCGACGTCATCGTGCACCTCGCCGCGCAGGTCAACGTGCGTGCCAGCGTGGCCGATCCGCTGAAGGATGCGCGGACCAACATCCTCGGCACGATCAACCTGCTGGAGGCTGCGCGTCGCCACGGCGTGCGCAAGGTGGTCCTGGCGACGTCGGGTGGCTGCATCTACGGCGAACCCGACCTCGACCAGTTGCCGGTCACCGAGGATGCCGGCGGTCACGCCCACTCGCCCTACGGCGCGTCCAAGCGCAGCGCCGAGGAGTACCTGCGGACCTACGCGACGCTGTACGGCATCGACTGGACGTCGTTGGCGTTCGCCAACGTGTACGGCCCGCGTCAGGACCCGGCGGGCGAGGCCGGCGTCGTCGCCATCTTCACCGAGCGGATGCTCGCTGGGGCGCCGTGCACCATCTACGGCGACGGTGAGCAGAGCCGGGACTTCGTGTACGTCGACGACGTCGTGCACGCCATTGCGCTGGCGATGGATCGCGGGGACAACGAGCGCTTCAACATCGGCACGGGGGAGCGCACGAGCGTGAACCAGCTGTTCCGGGCACTGGCGGCGGCCACCGAGTTCCCCCACGCCCCGATCTACGCACCCGAGCGCGCCGGCGAACTGCGGCACTCCGCGGTCTCGAACCGAAAGGCGGCCGAGGGCCTGGGCTGGAAGCCGTGGACGACGCTCGAAGAGGGCCTTGCGACGACCCTGGCCTGGTCCGCCGATCGGTGAATCGCACGACTCGACGGCGCGAGCAACTACGCTGCGTTGTCGTGCCACCGATGGAGTCGAGATGTCGTATGCCGAGGATGTCGGCTCACGACTTCGTCGCGTCCGGATGCAGCAGGGCCTGAGCCTGCAGGACGTCGAGCGGAACTCGGACGGCTACTGGAAGGCCGCCGTGGTCGGCTCGTACGAGCGCGGTGACCGCAACATCAGCGCGTCGCGTCTCATCGAACTGGCCGAGTTCTACGGCGTGTCTGCGGCCGAGATCCTGCCTGCGGACGACACGCCTCGGCCGACGGAGCGGGCCTCGGGGATCGTGGTCGACCTCGTCCGGCTCCAGCAGCTCGGGCCCGAGTTCTCGGGCATCCGTCGCTTCTGTGAGTCCATCCAGTTGCAGCGCGGGGACTACAACCGCGAACTCCTGTCGATCCGCGGCGACGACCTGCGGGCCCTCGCGGTCATCGCCGAACTCGACCCGGAGGCGCTGATGTCGCGGCTCGACGCGGTCGGGGCGCTACGCGAGCGCTCCTGACGGCAGGTCGCCCTCGAGGATGCGGTTGAGCCCGTCGAGCAGTGCGCGGGCAACGGCGTCGACCTCGCCCCGTTGGACGACCGCGCTGCCCGCCGTGGTCAGCGAGTGTCGGTCGGTGCGGACCTCGGTGACGACGACGGCCACCTGGGAGCCACCGAGGAGCACGACGTCGACGCCGGCGACCGTGACCATCATGCCGTCGGCGAGGTGGTTGCGAACGGCGTGGAGGGCCGCGCGACCACTGGCGTTGCGCTGGCCCTGGGCCGACAGGTCGCCCGTCGCGGTGCCGACGTGTTCGTCGCCGTCGGCGTCGGTCACGGTGACGTGGACCTCGACCTCGCGGGCATGCTGGGTGACGCTCGTCCGGGTCAGGGCGACGCGGGGCGAGCGGGCCGTGGCCGGGGACGCCATGGGATCGTCATCCGAGATGCGGACGACGCTGATGACCCGGTGGTCGAGGCTGATGTCGAAGCGCGTGTAGAGGACGGACTGGACGTCGCGCACGATGTGCTTGGGGACGATGTCCTGGGTGACGAGCACGTGGAGTTCGTCGACGGCACGCTCGAACCCGGGAACCAGGCGCGCGGCCACGGTCCCGGGGATGCTCTCCACCTGACGTTCCACCAGGGCGCGGTCGGTGGGGTCGTGGAGGTCGAGGTCGGTCAACTGGAAGTCGGGCCTGATCCCGGGATCGCTCACGAACGGCCTCCTGCGTTGCCGCAGGATACTGATCTCCGGGGTTGCCTCGGTGTCTTCGACACGCTCCATGCCCATCCCTTGCTGGCCGAGCCTCCTGCGGACCATACGGCCCGCGGGTCGCGTTGCCCAGCAACCACTGTGGCTAGTGATGCTGTTGACTATTGTGGCTGGAGTGGCCATAGTTGTGCTGCACTCCGTGGCCACAGCACCACGGTGCGTGGTATTCGACCGCATCATCCAACTCAATCCGACGCATTGACAACTGCAGAGTCGAACGGTCCGCGGGAGCGGTCGCTGTTCACGTGGGGCGAAGCACCATCCCGGGCCCGCGTGAACCGACCGTGCAGTGAGGCGTTGCCTGACTGCCGCGCAACTCCGGGGAACCTCAACGAGCGAAGCGAATCGTCGCACGTGTCCAACTAGCGAGGACGCGAGCACGGGAACAACTCGTCGAGGGAGGTGGGAGAATGAAGAAGGCTTTCTCCTTGATCGCTGGTCTGGCAACGCTCGCGTTGTCCGCCGGTGCTGGCTTCAACTGGGCCTGAACTGACCCAGTCGCAATGACACTGGCCGCTCCCGCGGACCGTTCGAACTGTGGTGGCATGTCCTGGTTCGCCGGTGTGCCGGTTTCGGCACGCAGGTCCTTGCGTCCTGAGCGCGACTGCCGACGGTATGGTCGGCGTGTAGGGGAGTAGTCCTTGCAGGCGAGTAGGCCCGCGGAGTTCTGGGCGTTGTTCACGGTCGTGATCAGCGCGGCCGTCGTGACCCTCGGCATCGGCCTGGCGACGTCGTCCCTGTCGCTGGTGGTCGTCGCGGCCTTCGTCGTCTTCGCCGTGTTGCTCGAGTTGTCCCCGACCCAGATCAACCCCGAGGTCAAGGCGACCCTCACCGTCATCGTGCTGTTCGTCAGCATCGCCTACGGC
>JBFJMP010000200.1:0-5192 GCA_041633895.1 Nitriliruptoraceae bacterium | reverse complement strand
TGCGCCGGATCCGGTCGATGATGTCGTCGTGGTCGAGTCCCTGGATGGAGTCGTCGGCCAGCAGGTTGGCGAACCCGAGGACGTTGCTGATGGGCCCCTTGACGTCGTGGGCCATGGCCCCGGCGAAGCGGTCGAGCTCGAGCAGCGCGGCGGCAAGGTCGGCGTTGGCCCGGTCCAGTTGTGACACCAGTCGCGCCCGCACGGCAGCGGCGCCGACGGCCTCGTCGCTGGCATCCTTGATCCCGGTGATGTCCACGAGCGTCACGACGGTCGTCACGCCGTCACCGGTGGGTCGTACATGCACGAGCAGCCAGAGCGGACCGTCGGGGTGCCGGTAGCGGACGGCGCCGCTCGCGTGCGTGCGTCCCGCCAGGGCGGCGCTCAGCGCGGGCTCCTCGTCGGCGTCGACGTCGCCGCCACCCGCGATGCGATCCCGGACGAGGTCGAGCGTGGCCGGGTCGTCCAGGCTGCCGGGGGCCACTCCGAGAAGAGTGTGGGCGGCGGCGTTCGCTGCGCCGACCGTCCGATCGGGGCCGACGAGCAACAGGCCGTGGACGAGGGCCTCGGCCACGGCATCGGAGAGGAGGGGCCCGGACCCGTGCCCTCCCGCGGTCGTGCTCGACTGCCCCACGCTGAACCGTCCAGTCGGCGTGGCCCGATCGTAGGGGTCCGGGTCCCGGGATGCGCTCGCCTCGACCGGGGATCTGGACCGTTCTGCTGGTAGCGTTGCGCCGCCGACTCGTCGGGATCCGACGCCCGACGACCGTCTCCCGTACCGCGTGACGAGCCCGTTCGGGCTCTCCGCGAAGCCGAAAGGTCGAGCATGTCGATGCAGCAGATCCGCGACGCCATCCTGCAGGGTGCCCCGGCTGAGGACCTCGCCGCGATCCCGCTCCCCGAGAGCATGCGTGCCGGGTTCGTCCGCAAGGACGAACAGGACATGTTCGCTGGGCTGGAGTCCCACCAGAAGGACCCCCGGAAGTCGCTCCACATCGGTGAGGTGCCGATCCCGCCGCTCGGTCCCAACGAGGTGCTGATCGCCCCGATGGCCTCGGCGATCAACTTCAACACCGTCTGGACGTCGATCTTCGAGCCGGTGTCCACGTTCGCCTTCCTCGAGCGGTTCGCGCGTGAGGGCGAGCTGGGCGCGCGCCACAACCGCGACCACCACATCGTCGGGTCCGACGCTGCGGCCGTCGTGCTGCGCACCGGTCCTGGCGTGACCCGCTGGAAGGTCGGCGACCGCGTCACGGTGCACTGCAACTACGTCGACCTCGAGGGCCCGGAGGGCCACGAGGACTCGATGCTCGACACGCGCCAGCGCATCTGGGGCTTCGAGACGAACTTCGGCAGCCTCGCCGAGATCTCGATGGTCAAGGCCAACCAGCTGATGCCGATGCCGACCCACCTGACGTGGGAGGAGGCGGCGTCGCTGGGTCTGGTCATGGCGACCTCGTACCGCATGCTGGTGGGCGAGAACGAAGCCCGGATGAAGCAGGGTGACGTCGTCCTGATCTGGGGCGCCACCGGCGGCCTCGGCGGCTTCGCGGCCCAGTTCGTCCTCAACGGCGGCGGCATCCCGGTGTGCGTCGTGTCCTCGCCCGAGAAGGTCCGCCTCCTCGAGGAGATCGGCGTCGAGCACATCATCGACCGCAAGGCCGAGGGCTACAAGTTCTTCGACGACAACGGCCAGCCGGACATGTCCGAGTACCGCCGCTTCGGCAAAAAGATCCGTGACCTGGTCGGCGAGGACCCGGACATCGTCTTCGAGCACCCGGGTCGTGCGACCTTCGGCGCCTCCGTCTTCGTCGCGAAGAAGGGCGGCACGATCGTCACCTGCGCGTCCACCTCGGGCTACATGCACGAGTACGACAACCGTTACCTCTGGATGAACCTCAAGGACATCCTCGGGTCGCACTTCGCGAACTACAACGAGGCGTGGGCCGCCAACCGGCTGGTCGACAAGGGCATGATCCACCCGATCCTGTCCAAGACCTACGGCCTCGAGGACGCCGGCGAGGCCGCGTACCAGGTCCACCACAACCTGCACACGGGCAAGATCGGCATCCTCGTGAACTCCCCCGAGGAGGGTCTGGGTGTGCAGGACGCGGACAAGCGTGCGCGCCACATCGAGGACCTCGAGCTGTGGAAGCGCCTCACCTGAACCCGCAGCGCGCCCCGCGCACGAACTCCGTGCGCGGGGACGCGCGTCACACAACGACATATCCTGACTACAGCATGATGCAGACCACGTGAACTGGGGGTGTCGACGTGCACGTGCTCCTGGTCGAGGATGACGGGGCGACCGCCGACTGGATCGGCGCCCAGCTGCGTCTCATCGACCCTGCGATCACGTACCAGGTCTCGTCGACGCTGGCGGGCGCGGTCGTCCTCCTGGGGCGGCGACGGGCCGACGTCGTCATCACCTCGGTCAGCCTCCCCGACGCCGAGGGCCTGGCCGCGCTGACGCGCATGGTGGCCGCGGCCCCGACGACCCCGATGATCGTCCTGGGCAACCGACCCGACGAACGGCTGACCCGTGAGGCGCTGTCGGCCGGGGCGCACGCCGTGCTGTCCCTGCAGGAGCTCAGCCCCCGGACGATGCACGACGCCCTGCTGCACGCCATCGGCCGTCAGGAGCGCATCGAGCGCACCGAACGCGAGGCGTCACAGCTCGAGCTCGCTGCGCTGACCTTCGAACAGTTCGCCCAGACGGTTGCGCACGACGTGCGTCGGCCGCTGGGCGCCATCACGATGCTGGCGGACCTGCTGCACTCCGACCGCCGCGACGTGCTCGGCGTGGACCAGATCGCCGAACGCATCCGCGACCAGGCCAGCCGCCTGATGGCCTTCACCGACGAGCTGCTGTCGGACGCCCAACGGATGGCGGACGACAACCGTCAGATCGTGGACCTCGCGGAGGTGCTCGAGTCGGCCGTGGAGCTGCTCCAGGACCGCCTGCCCGCCCACCGCATCGACGTCGCGTTCGACCGGGCCATCGTGTGGGGGCGTGAGGGCCAGATCCGGCAGGCGCTCCTCAACATCCTCAGCAATGCGGCCCGTCACGGCGGTGACGACGTCCACGTGCGCGTCTCCACCGTGTCCGACAAGGACGGCTTCCGGGTCATCGTGGACGACGACGGTCCGGGCGTGGCGGTCGAGGATCGCGACCGCGTCCTCGCGCCCGGCGTCACGTTGGGTGGACCCGGTGACCACGGGCTCGGACTCGCGGCGGTCAACCTCGTGATGATGGGCCACGGCGGGCGCATCGAACTCGGCGACTCGCCCCTCGGCGGACTGCGCGTCGAGCTCGTGTTCCCCGAACAGTCGGCGGACGGCCTGATCGACCTGCCGAACCTCGAGGCCGTGCGCGACGCGATGCCCTGACGGTCAGAAGAGGTAGAACGACGTCGGGATCGGGGTCGCGAGGAACTCGCCGCCCTGCACGGGGAAGCTGTAGATCGCGATGGCGATGGCCAGCACCAGGGCCGCCCCGCCCTTCTTGACCTCGACGAGCGCGCTGACGCAGATCATCAGGACGCCCGCGGCGCTGCCGGTCCAGAGGCCGAGGAGGAGGTCGCCGCCGAAGAGGCCCCCCGCCGCGAGCACGTACAGGACGACCACGGCGATCGCGGGGCCGAGGATGGTCGCCCGGGTCGTCGTCACGCGGGGCGGGACGTACTGGTCGACGAGCATCACCATCGCGAACAGTGCGACGGAGATCAGCAGGACGTTGCCGAAGGGCAGTCCCCGCAGGCCGTTGAGGACGCCGAAGACGAGGCTGGCACCGACGCCGGCGATGCCGAACGTGCGCACCGCCTCGGTCAGTTCCATGTCGGGGGACCGGAAGGCGTCGCGGGCTCGGACGGCCAGGAAGGACATGAACAGCCAGGTGCCGACGGCCGCGACGGTGATGATCGCGTACTCGAACAGTCGGTCCGCGTCGAGGCCGGGGTCGCCGACGGTCGGACTGCCGACCGCGTAGCGCCCGAGCAGTGACCGCAGCAGCGTGCCGAAGTCCCCTTCGAACACGTGCTCGAGGATGTGCACGATGATCAGGGGTGCGGCCACGACGACGCCGACGAGCAGGCTGCCGGTGGCGTCGCCACCCAGGCCGAACGCCGACGGGACGTGGTTGCGGTAGCGCGCCAGCAGGTACGGGGCCGTTCCCGTCAGCAGGATCACCCAGACCAGGCGCAGGCTGTTGCCCGCCACGCCCGTGATGGGGTAGCCGGGGATCTGGGCGAGGACGGACACCGCGTACCGACCGAGCACCACGGCGGCGACGGCGAGCACGAAGTCCGAACGCGCATCATCTTGACTGAGCCACATGGCGCGGGACGGTAGCAGCGATGCCCGGGGCAGTAGGCTCGGCGCCCGGTCCCGTACCCGGAGGGGTGAGCGTGCTGCATGCGTCGATGCTCGTCATCGGCGACGAGATCCTCGGTGGATTCGTCGACGACACGAACTCGGCCCTGCTCGCACGCGTCCTGCAGGCACACGGGGCGCCGCTGGAACGCATCCAGACGGTCCCCGACGACGCGGCCGCGATCGACGAGGCGCTGCAGGCCGAACTCGCCCGTGAGCGCCCACGGTTGGTCGTGACGTCGGGTGGGATCGGCTCGACGCCCGACGACATCACCTTCGAGGCGATCGCGGCATCGTTGGGCCTCGACCTCGTCGAACACCCCGTCATCACCGCCCGTGTCGAGGCGGCGTTGGCGTGGCAGGGACAGCAGGGCCTCGACGTCACCGACGAGTTCCGCTGGCACATGCTGCGCATGGCACGAGTGCCGGTGGGCAGCGACCTCATGAGCGAGCACGGCTGGGTGCCGGGCATCCGCCTCGACGTCGACGGCGGCCTCGACGACGGCGGGGTGACGATCGTGATCCTGCCGGGCATCCCGGTGGAGTTCGCGCGGATCGTGACGGAACTCGTCGTGCCGGACCTGGTCGCGGGTCGCAACCCCACGCCGCACGTCGTGGAGGTCGAGCACGGCCTGCCCGAGTCGGCGCTCAACCTGACGTTCGCCGCGCTGTCCGAGCGCTTCCCGGACGTGAAGCTGGGCAGCTATCCCGGCACCCCCATGCTGGTGCGGCTGTCCGGCGCACCCGACGACGTCCGCGCCGCCGAGGCGTTCATGCGCGACGAACTCGCCGCCCTGCTGGCCACCGACGGCGGCGCGCGCCTC
>JBFJMP010000199.1:0-5196 GCA_041633895.1 Nitriliruptoraceae bacterium | reverse complement strand
GGGAGGGGAGACGTCGTGGTCACACGCAGCGCGATCGTCGTCGGTGCCGGCATCGTCGGGACCTCGACGGCGTGGGCGCTGCACGGACGTGGGTGGGACGTCACCCTGCTGGACGCCGGTACCGTTCCCAACCCGGACGGGTCCTCGGGCGGCGTGCACCGGCTGATCCGGTCCACGTACGGCGCCGAGCGTGGCTACACCGCGATGATCGCCGAGGCCTACGACGCGTGGGACGACGTCTGGGCGACGCTCGGGCGGACGCTGATGGCGCACACCGGGATGCTGGTCCTCGACGCCCCGGGCGGTGCCACCTACGGCGCCGACAGCGCGGCAGTGGCCGACGACCTCGGACTGCCGTACGTGCGGTTCGACGACATGGACGAGGTCCGGGCGCGGTGGCCGCAGTTCCGCATCGCGGCCGGCGCGACCGCGATCCACCAGGAGCAGGCGCACTTCCTGCGTGCCCGCGAGATCGTCGGGGCCATGACCGGCTGGCTCGCGGACCACGGCGTGACGGTCCGGCCGCACACCGCCGCGACCGGGGTCGACCTCGACGCGGGGATCGTGGCACTGCAGGACGGCGAGCGGCTCACCGCGGATCGCGTGGTCGTCGCGGCCGGCCCGTGGACGACCCGACTCACGGGTGTCGACGCCCCGCCGCTGACCCCGTCGCGCCAGGTCGTGGTCGACCTCGCCGTGCCGGACGACCTGCGGGCCGCGTGGGACACGGGGCCCGCCTTCCTGATCCAGCCGGCCTACGGCGTCCCGCCCCGTGAGGGGCTGCCGCTGAAGGTCGGCGACCACCACTTCTCCATGGCGGGCGACCCTGACGAGGACCGCACCCCACGCCCCGAAGAGGTCGCAGCGGTCCTCGACGTGGCGGGCGAGGCCCTCGTCGACATCCACCGCTACGAGCTGCTGGAGGCTCGCGCCTGCTTCTACACCGTGCACGACGAGGAGCGGTTCGTCGTGGCACCGCGGGGTGCGCGCGGGGCGCTGTGTGCCGGGTTCTCGGGCCACGGCTTCAAGTTCGGCCCGGTGATCGGGCGGGGCGTGGCCGCGGCACTGGACGGTGACACGCCATGGGACGTCGTGACCCCGTGGGCGGCCGGTGGCGTCGACACCTGAGCGACGCAACTGACTGCCGGGCCACGGGCGCCGCCAGCCGCCGTCAGGCGTCGGGGGTCCCGGCGTGGCGCAGCAGTTCCATCGTGTCGGGCACGATGCGCGGGCCGACGTTGCAGATCCAGTCGACGAGCGCGCCCCGGGGGACGGGACGGGCGGTCAGCCACTCGAGGACGGACTCCTCGATGAGTCCGACGTAGCCACGCAGCGCGACCAGCAGGGCCGGGGCGGGGTCCTCGATGCCCTGCGCCTCGCCGATGAGGCGGGCGATGCGGTTGCGCACCGCGTCCATCGCGACCTGCATCCGGGCCGGTGAACCGCCGCCGCGGGTGAGGTGGACGTAGAGGTCGGCGTGGGTGTCGGCGTAGTCGATGTAGGCCTCGACCCCGGCGCGCAGGCGCTGGTCCAGCGGCAGGTCGCCGGTGCCGGTGAGGTGGTCGACCAAGTCCTCGGTCACGCGTTCGAACACCGCGACCTGCAGGTCCGGCACGGTCGGGAAGTAGTGGAACACCAGCGGCTTGGACACGCCGGCTTCGAGCGCGACCTGCTCGGGGCTGAGCGGCTCGAGCGGGGCGCGACGCAGGATGTCGAGGGCGACGTCGACGAGCTGGGCGCGGCGCGCCTCGGCGCTGAGGCGGGCACCGCTGGGCGCGGTCGGGGCGGTGGGCGTGTCCATGGCCGCGAGCCTACGTGGGTCGGTGGTGGGTGTGCTCTCACGGCCCACCGTCGGGGACCGGGCGCGCAATCCCTTGACGGGCGGGGCCGCGGTTGGTGGGGTGGCTCGCGCAGGATCGCCTTCGCAAGGGGAGTTGGGAATGGCTCGTGCACGTGTTCTCGTCGTGTTCATCGTGGGACTGATGGCGGGCACGCTGCTCGTCCCGGCGATCGCCACGGTGGTGCCACACGTCGACGAGGTGCCGCGCGTCGCGGTGCTGGCGCGGGGTGACAACCCGGTCGATGCGCTGGCGTCGGGGCCGGTGGCCAGCGCCACCGGCGGGATCGTGGTCCTCACGCGAACCGACGAGCTGGTCGCCAACGCGGCGACGGCGCTGACCGACTTCGGGCCCGACGTGGTCCTGCTCGCCGGCGGTGAGGCGGCCCTGTCCGCCGAGGTGCTTGCGGCGGTCGCGGACCTCGGTGACTGGGAGACCCGACGCGTCGGGGGCGCCAGCCGGTACGAGACCGCGGCCAACCTGTCGCGGATCCTCGCGGAGTACGGGATCGACGGACTGGACGTGTCCGATGCGGTGCCCGCCGCCGAGCGGACCATCTACGTCCAGGCCGACGGTGCCCCGTCCGACAACGGCCAACGGCTGCTGGACGCGGCCGAGCGGGCGGGCGAGGAGATGGCGGCCGACGAGCAGGTGTGGCGCCTCGTCCTCGACATGGGCACGTACGACCTCGGCAGCCGACAGCTGGTCCTGCCGCCACGGATCGAGGTCGTCGGGGCTCACCGCGACAGCACGGTGATCCAGGCGGCCGTGGCCAGCGCCGCGCTGGACACCGACGCTGCCGCGGTGGTGATCCCCGACGGCGCGACCCTGCGCGACCTGTCGGTCACCAACCTCGATCGCAGCTCCGACACGGCCTGGGTCGGGGGCATCAGCCACACGGGTGGTGCCATGCTCCTCGACAGGGTCGACGTGTCCGTCGCCTCGTTCGTGCCCGGCGTGGGCGACGCGCGTCCGAACGTCTACGGCGTCCTCAGTGGGATGAACCCGTCCGTGACCGACTCGGTCATCAGCGGCGCCGCGAACCCGCCCGCGATCGGCATCGGCTTCCGGGGCGACGGGTCCCTGCCGAACCTGGTGGACACCTCCGTCGCGGCTCGCGGTGCCCCCGGCTCCGTCGCCTTGGACATCGTGGTCCCGATCGGACCCATCCAGTACAACGGCTCGGTCGTGGGCGGACGGCTCTTCGGCGGCAGCAGTGCCGAGGGCTTCCGCCTGGAGGGTCCGTTGACCCTGCACATGCGGCGGCTGGACATCCACGTCAACGGTGGCACGGACGGCACGGTGGGTGACGGTGCCATCGCCTACCTCGGTGACGTGCGTCGTGACGGGGTGATCAACGAGGTGGCCAGTGGTGTGGCCGAGTGCGCTTACAACTACACGTCGGAGATGCTCGCCATCGACTGCTGACCGTCGGCTGCGGCACGCAGCGCCCCGGCCAGCTCGGTGTAGCCGTGGCTGGTGGCGAGGTCGGGATCGCAGATCACCGTGAGGTGGGAGCGGGCGCGGGTCGCGGCGGCGTAGATGGTGCGGCGGATCTCGTCGGCGCGGTCCTCGTCGCCGGGGCGCAGGTCGAGGCCGAGCACGACGGCGGGGCGCTCCATGCCCTTGAAGGTGGCGGCGTTGGTGTGGACGAGGTCGCCGTCCATGGCGGCCTCGGCGACCTCGCCGGAGCGGTCCTTCATCGGGTTGTGGAACAGGTGGAGGACGGCGAGGTCGTGGGCGGGTAGGCCGTCCTGCTTGATCAGCTTCTTGGCGACCTCGGCGGCGCGGGCGGTGACGCGGTCGGCGCCGCAGGCGAGGAAGCGGACGGGCGGGCCGTCGCCGGTGACGCAGTCCATCTCGGTGTCGCCGAACCAACTGGCGACCTCGGCGATCTGGCGGGAGTTGCGGAAGTTCTCGCGCAGTTCGTGTTCGACCTCGAGGAAGTCGGGGAGGGCGCCGGCGGCGAGGAAGAGGTCCTGCTGGACGTCGCTGAAGGCGTACCAGCGCCCGTGCCTTGCGACGAGGCCGGCGACGGCGAGGACCCACAGTTCGCCGAGGTCCTGGGCCTCGTCGAGGACGACGAGGTCGAACTCGCCGTTGGTGGCGCCGGGGGAGAGGTCGGCGAAGCGCTCGGGCAGCCACTCGTAGTAGAGGTCGCGCTTGTCGAGGTCTGGCGGGGGCGGGCCGGCGACCTGTTCGGCCAGGGCGCCGACGTTGGCGACCACGATCGTGCCCGTGGGGTCGTCGGTGACCTCGGCGGCTGCGGGCGAGCCCATCTGTTCGAGGCGTTCGCGCAGGGCGACGCGCAGCCACGAGGCGAGGACGACGTTCCAGCAGGCGAGGAGGACGCGCTCGCCCTGGGCGGCGTGGCGGGCGGCGGCCTCGAGGGCGAGGACGGTCTTGCCGGTGCCGGCCGCGCCCCGCACGAGGACGTGCCGGTTGAGGGCGAACTGGTTGAGGACGTTGCGGTGCGACTCGGTGTGGACGGTGACGGCGGACTCGTGCCGGTCGACGGCGACGCGGATGGTGGGGCGGCCGTCGATGTCGCGGCCGCGGAGGAAGGTGGCGAGGTAGTCGGCGCGGTCGGCGCCGAGGGGGCGCTCGCCGTCGGAGAGCTCGCCGACGAGGCGGGCGTAGCGCGTGGCGAAGTCGTCCTTGGAGCGGGCGTCGAAGAGTTGGGCGGGGGAGAAGGCGGGGTCGTCCGGGGCGTCGAGGTTGCACCCCGGGGTGGCGATGGCCCAGCGCAGCGCGAGGGCTTCGACGTTGCTGAACTTCGACGCCCGGATCGCGTCGCGGAGGATGGAGCGGCCGCGCTTGGCCTGCTGGACCGGGTCGCGCTTGGCGTCCTTGCCGTTCTGCAGCCAGCGCCCTGACGTGCGCGACATCACGCCGTCCTTGACCTCGATGACGGTGACGCCGGCCTCGGGGTCGATGAGGACGAGGTCGAGCTCGGCCTCGCGGGCGCGGCCGCCGTCGCTGACAGTCAGGAGGACCTGCGGGAGGACGAGCACTCTGTCGGGGAGGTGGTCGACGGCCCAGCGGTGGAAGTCGATCTCACCGGGCGGCGTCGAGTCCGACCAACGTGGGTCGGGTGGTACGGAGGTCCCCATCGTGCTGCGCCCCAGTGTCCGGTTTGTGCTGCCAGGGTGTGGACCGTACGCGGCCGGGCTCGGCGACGGGGCGGAGAGGCGACGGAGCGTGGGGGAGCGATGGGGCGCGGGACGACGGCTACCGGCGCTGACGCAGGCTGTCGATCAGCTCGTCGGTCTCGACAAGTCGCCAGAACTTCCAACCATTGGTCTCGGCGCGTTCTCGGCCGGGATTCAGACTGGCTACAACATCGACAGCAGCTGCG
>JBFJMP010000198.1:0-5220 GCA_041633895.1 Nitriliruptoraceae bacterium | reverse complement strand
GGCAGGCCCGGGCGGTCGTCGGCGACGACGCCGTCGCCACGCACCTTCGCGTCCGCCCCGAACACGGCGTCCACGAGGGGCGCGTACGTCTCGACGTCGGGACACATGACGACGATGTCGCGCGGCTGCAGCGTCGGGTCGTCGGACATCAGGCCCAGGATCGCGTCGCGGAGGACCTCGACCTGGCGGACCTGGCCGTGGCAGGCGTGCACCTGCAGCGAGGTGTCCGTGGCCCGCCCCGTCGGCCCCACGTCGAGGACGATGCGCTGGTCCGGTCCGGACACGGGCTCGCCGACGGGAGCGGCGTCCGAACGCAGGGCGTCCTGCAGCCGGGACAGGAGGTCGTCGGGGTCGTCCGTGGTCGCGTCCACGGGCACGTCGACGATGTCCGGGCCGAGCACCACCTGGAGTTCACGGCTGTCGCGCCCCCAGGACGTCAGCAGCGGGTGCCGCGCCAGGCCGTCGGTGGGGTCGTCCTCGCGCAACGGGCGCGTCGACCCGTCGCCGTCCACGGTGGCGCTGATGCGATCCCACAGGGCCGGCGACGGATGCAGCAGGAAGAGGTGCACGTCGAGCGGCCCGGCCAACGCCCGCAGCACGTCCACGTAGGTCGACGGCAGGGCGGTGACGCCGAACACGCTGATCCGCGGTGGCAGTCCGGCGACCGCATCGAGCCCGCGCAACCGCTCGGTGGCCTCCCCCACGCGCTCGGCGAACGACGGGCCCAGCCGCGCCCGGGCGGCCCGCCACAGCGCCGGCTGCCACACGTCGGTGGCATCCAGCGGCTCACCCCGACCGTCCACGTCGTCGCCGGCGAGCCAGGCGCGCACCATCGAGGGGCGGTGGACGGCGTAGCGGTCGAACAGGTCGGCGACGTGGCCCAGCGCCCCGAGGCGGCGCAGCCGGCCGTGGTCCCCGCCGATGTGTGCCCCGAACGCCCCGAGCCGCGCCCCGAGGTCGCTCGTCCGGACGTCGCCCCCGACGAGGTCCAACAGCGTCCAGGCCAGGCGCGAGGGCTGCCACGGGTCATCCACGCGGACCCGTTCGTGGACGTCGGCAGCCGTCCCGTCGAGCGCGTGCGACACCCCCCAGCCCACGACGCTGGCCGGGAACGGGAACACCACGTTCGCACAGATCCCGTCGGCCCCGGACCCCGCACCGAGCTGGCCCGCCAGTTCCTGGGCCAGCCAGCGCTCGATGCCGCGCGAGTGCACGGCGACGACCTCGGGGACGAACGGGTCGTCCACGGCCGGTCGTGCGAGCACCTCGCCGAGTGCCCGCACGAGGTGGTCTGCGCGCGCGGCGCGGTGGACGTGCAGCATCGTGGAGACCTGCCCCTCGGTCGTGGTGTCGCGACTCTACAAAGCCGGTGCGACATCCACGACCGAGGGACCGTTCGAATCGATCAGCGCTGGGTCAGCGCTGGACCTGCACGTTGTCGACCGCCGCGCCCACCTGGGTCACGAGCTGGTCGGACGACAAGCGGAACCGGAGCGTGATCGGCCCGGGCGGGGCGACGAACTCGGCCTGGTAGCGGTCGAAGTTCGGGAAGCTGTCGTTGCCGCCCGCCACGCCGAGCAGCGTGCCCCCGGCGCCATCGGCGCCGGACCACTCGACCACGACGAAGTCGCAGCACTCCTCGGTGTTGTAGGCCATCGACCAGTCCACGCGGATCGTGCCGCCCGGCTGGTCGATCGGCGGGGAGGTCAGCGTCGGCGAGGACTCGGGCAGGTAGGGCTCGACGCGCCAGGCGGCGGCCGACGCGTCACCCGGGGAGACGCGGTTCCACTCACCCACACCTGAGCCGGACGCGGTCCAGCCCTCGTCCTCGACGTCGAAGGTGTAGGACGCCAGCACCTCGCCCACGATGGGCTCGGCCGGACCCTCGTCCGGCGGCCCCTCGGTGATCACGGTGCGGATCTGGGCCTCGATGCTCGGGGCGAGCGCCCCGACACCACCGAGGAGGTGGACCTGCTCGATGTCCTCGCTGTGGTCACCGACCCAGGTCGCCGTGTCGGCCGAGCGCAGGAAGTCACGCGGGTGCGACAGGATCAGCGTCCCGCCGTTGCCGGCGACGGCAGCGCCGGCCGCCAGGGCGTCCGGCCAGTTGTCACCACGGGCCACCCACACGCGCACGTCGGTCAGGTTCGCACGCTCCATCTCGGCAGCGAGCGCCGCGGACGTGGCGTAGCGATCGTCGCCCGAGATGCGCGACACGCTCGATCCGGCAGCAGCAACCTCGTCGGCGACGGCCTCCGAGACGGCAGCCGCACCACCGACGATGACCACGTTGGTCGTGCCGAGGGCCTCGAGCGCCGCGCTCGTGGCGTCCGGCACGGACTCGGTGGTCGCCAGCAGGATCGGGTGACCCTGCTCGGCGGCGAGCGGACCGACGGCGAGCGCATCCGGCCAGCCACGCGACGGGTCGGCGTCCGCACCCTCGACCAGGTAGACGGTGTCGGTCGCCGGCAGGAGCTCCGCGATGTCCGCCGCGGTGTCGAAGCGGGTCGGGCCGGCAAGGCGCGTCAGCCCGAGGCCGAGGGCACCGACGGCGTTCTCGACGTCGATGCTCAACGCCGCCGGACCACCGATCAGGATGACGTCCTCCGCCTTGAGGCGCTCGAGCTCGGCTGCCACCTCCGGGCGGAGGCGGTCACCCGGCGTCAGCAGGATCGGGGCGTCCTCCCACGCGGCGAGCGGCACGGCGGCCAGCGCATCGGCGTAGTTCTGGGAGGTCGCGAGCACGACGGTGTCCGCCTGCTCGAACTGCTCCTGTGACACGCGCACCGCGGTCTGGACGCGGTCGTCACCGGCGAGGCGCTGGTAGCTCGTCACCGGGGCGCGACCGTCGAACTCGTACTCCCAGACGCCACGGCCGTAGGTGGCGATGATGGCGTGGTTCGGGTCGTGCGGAACCATCTGGATCGAGAAGATCGGCGTGTTCGGCAGGTCCTCGAGCGGCGCGTAGATCGCGGCACCGTCCGCGCGGGAGGCGAAGGCGCCCACGTCGGTCCCGACCAGCACCTGGTCGCCGCGGACCTCCAGCGAGGAGACCGTGGCGTCCGGGAGGTTGCCGGACCAGTCGGTGAAGGTCTCCCCACCGTCGGTCGACCGGAAGACGTGGCCCTCACCAATGTCGGGGTTCTCGTCCTGCAGCGTGCCGGGCGAGGCCCACTTGCGGCTGTAGCCACCCAGGCCGACGTAGACCGTGCGGACGTCCGTCGGGTCGATCACGATCGAGGTGATGAACCGGTTCGGCAGGCCCTCGGCCGCGGCGACGTGCCAGCCGTCCGGCGACGTCGAGAACGGCGGGAGGTCGCCGTTGACGTTCGTCGCGATGCCGTTGGCGAACGGGACGGACTGGTTCAGGATGTCGCAGGAACCGCAGAAGCCGACGTAGACCGCGTTGCGCTCGATGTCGATGGCCGACATCTGGTTCTTGAGGTCCGCCGATGCCTGACCGAGGTCGAACACCTCGTGCCATGCGGTGTCGCCGCCTTCGGTGACCGTCGCCGGACCGGAGTCGGTGACGTAGACCCGACTGCCGGCGGTCGCGAGCTGCAAGGCGTCGTTCGGGTCCATCATGAACGGGTTCGAGAAGCGGTACGGGCCGCCTGCGGCCGGCGGGTCGATCGCCGTCGAGGACTGGCCACCGTCGGTCGTCACGCTCATCGCGGCGCCCGGCGTCTCGTAGTAGGCGATGTCCGAGTCCTTGGGGTCGACCGCCGTGAAGAAGCCGTCACCACCGAAGGTCTGGAACTGCTGGAAGTCCTGCTCGGGGTCGATGAACGCCGTGCCGTTGTCCTGCAGGCCCATCCAGACGCGGCCGTCGCGGGCGGGTGCCGCCCAGTACGGGAGCAGCGTCTGGAAGCCGTTGACGGCGCCGTCACCCCACTCGGCGTTGCTGAGGTCCGAACCGGCGTCGACGGTCTGGCGGTAGACGCCGCCGTCGTTGCCGACGAACAGGTCGACGCTGCCGTCACCGTTCGGGACCCACACGGCCGACTGCTGGTCGGGGTGCGTGGTCGTCCCGCCCTGCACGGGGTCCTGCGTGTTCAGCGGGCACACCGGCACCGGGAACCCGACGAGGGCACCGAGGTCGAGGAAGCCACAGGTCTGGCCACCGAAGTAGCGGCCGACGACGCGGAACAGCGTGCCGGGGTGCGTGGGCGCGATGACCGGCGGGACGTCCGTCGGCAGCAGCGTGTCGGTGTTCTCCCAGACCTCCTCGAGGCCGATCAGCAGGCGCGTCGGGGCGCCGGTGACGTCGGCCTGGGTCGGGTCGGGGGTGACGAACTGGTTGTACCAGGCCTGCACACCGGGCTGATATCCCAGCGCGGCGGCGGTGCCGTTCAGCGCGGAGCCCGACAGCGGGTTCTGGAACGTCTCGGTCGACGCGATCTGGATCCACGTCTCACCGAAGTCCGGCGAGGCGTAGACGCCGTCGAGCACGGTGTTCACAGCGCCCACGGCGAGGCCGAGCGGCGTGTCGATGCCGGTCGAGCAGTCGATCGGGGCGTCGAGGACGGCACAGCCGGCGCCGTTGAGCGCGACCGCGTCCTGGACCATGGCGAACAGCCAGTTGTGGTCCTGGTCCGGCCCGACGGCAGCACCCATCTCGATGCGGCCGATGCGCTCCTGCGCGGTGAAGATCCCGGCCTCGGGCGAGCGCGTGAAGGTCTGGCCGCCGTCGACGGAGCGGTAGATGCCGTTGCCCGGCGACTGCACGCTCCCGTCCGGGTTCTCGCGGTTGCCGCCGCGCCAGCCGACGGAGGCGACGACGAGCGGCTCGGTGACGCCGGTGGTGCCGCCGGGCGCCTGCACGATGACATCGGTGACCACGTTGGCAAGGTGGCACTCGGGCCGGGCCTGGGTGTCCGAGACGCCGGCGCAGGGGCCGGTGGGCAGCTCCGTGTTGACGAACGTCGACCCGCCGTTGGACGAGCGGTAGAGCCCCTTCGAGGTCGCGACGTAGACGACCGACGGGTCGGACTCGTCGACGGCGACGCGGAAGCCGAGCGCGTCATCGGGCACGCCACCGGCGCGGGTCCACTCGACCTCGTCGTTCGGGACCTCGCCGATGTCGTCGGTCCAGAAGGCGCCGATGCCCGGGAAGCCGGTGATGCCACCGAACGACGGGTCACCGGTGACGACGACCAGCCGCCCACCACCGGCGGGGGTCCAGGCCACCGAGCCGACGATCGTGGCCGGCAGGTTGCC
>JBFJMP010000197.1:0-5233 GCA_041633895.1 Nitriliruptoraceae bacterium | reverse complement strand
GAGGTCGACCACCAGCGTGTTCAGCCGCTCGGCGAGGGAGGCGCCGCCGAGGACGCCGGTGCTGCGCAGGTCGGCGAGGGCCTGTGCGTTCGTGCCGTCGAGGCCGGCGGGAAGCCCCGTGGTGGGGTTGAGCGCCCCGGCCACGGCGAGGTCGCCGGGACCGGTCACCGCGACCTGCAGTGAGCTCGCCTCGCTGCCCGGCGTGGCCGTGAACAGCGGCCCACCCGGCAGCCCGTCGGCGCGGAACCCGAGGGCGTGCTGGGTGTTCAGGACCGTGACGAGGTCCGCGGCGAAGGCGTCGAGGGCGGCACGGCGGGCCGGCATCGTGCTGGTCACGAACGTGTGCAGCCCGGCCACTTCGCCGTTCAGCGTCGCCGTGATCGGCACTCCGTCGGCGAGGACGTCCGGGCCGACCGCGGTCAGGGTCGCCGCGACGTTGCCGGTGACCAGCGACGTCGCCCCGCCGATGCTGACCGACAACGTGCCGTCCGCCTGCAGGACGGACGAACCGCCCACGAGCTCGGCGATGCGGTCCGCGAGCAGGTCCCGCTCGTCGAGGACGTCGTTGGAGACGCGTGCGGGATCGGCGTTGGCGAGTGCGTTGTTGATGTCGGCGATCCGGGACAGGATGCCGTTGACCTCCCCGAGGGTCGCGTCGCGGCGGACGGTCGCATCGGCCTCGAGCTGGCTCCAGCCGGTCGATGTGGACCGAATGGTGGTCGCGAGGGTGTCGAGCTGGGACAGCACCTGACGGCGGACGGCCGTGTCGTCGGGGTCCATGGCCAGGTCCTCGAACCGGTCCCACAGCGTGGCGAGGGGCCCGGAGATCCCGTTGTCGGGCTCGCCGGCAAGCGCCTCCGCTCGACCCAGCAGGTCGGCGGTGACGTCCGTTCGGGCGAAGTCGGCCGACGTGGAGCGCACACGCGCGTCGAGGAACTGGTCGCGGAGTCGCTGGATGCGCACGACGTCGACGCCGGTGCCGATCATCCCGTCCGGCGAGTCGAAGGGGCGCATGGCGGCCAGTTCGACCCGCTGGCGCGTGAAGCCCGGGGTCGCCTGGTTGGCGATGTTGTGCGAGGCCGTGTCGAGGCCGACCTGGGCCGCACGCAGCGCGGACAGTCCCGTGTTGAGCCCGACGAAGAGGCTCACAGCGTCGCATCCAGGTGGGCGGGGCCGACGAGCACGACCTCGCTGGTCCCGGCCGAGGTGTAGGTGCTGGCGGGGTTCGCACCGGCGAGCGCGTCCAGGGAGCGGCGCAGGCGCCCCAGCGCGCCCGACGCGAGCTGCCGGTTGGCGGCCGCCGTCTCCTCGATCTCGGTCGTCATGGCGAGGAACGCCTCGTGGTGGTCCGTGAACACCCGGTCCATGGGACTGGGAGCCAGCGCGGCGATCGTGGTGAGCGTCAGCTCCTCCACCGGGACCTCGAGGCGGTCGGCCACGTCCTGGAGCGCGCGGTGCCGTCGTTCCTCGGCGCGACGCAGGGCGTCGACCACGTCCTCGACGTCGTCGATGGCGGCGGCCACGAACCGGTGTTCGTTCGCCGCGAGCAGCAACTTGGCCTCGACCATGCGGAAGAGCAACGACTCCACCATGTGGCGTTCCTGCCACAGGGTGTCGGCGAGTCCTTCCAGCACGTGGGCTGGCACATGAGCATCCATGCCGCTCCGGTCGGCGTGGGCCGACCCGGCTTAAGGATCGGACCGCGGGGATGGCCCATCCCGGTCGGGCCGTCGGCACGGGCGCCCGAACCTGCCCGAAGCAGGTGCGAGTGCCGGGGGCCATCGCTACGCTCGCGTCGTTGACATGTCGTGGAGCGTCATGCCGCTGTCCGAACACGAGGAGCGGATCCTCGCCGAGATCGAACGCCAACTCGAGGCGGACGATCCTCGATTCATGGCGCGAACCACGCGCGTCGCCGGTGGTTCGTCCTCCCGCCGCCGCCTCGTCGGCGCAGCCATCGCGTTCGTCCTCGGCTTCGTCTGCCTGCTCGGCCTCGTCTTCAACCCCGTGCTCGCCTACGTCGGCTTCGCGGTGATGTTCGGGGCCGTCCTCGTCGGCGTCCCGGAGATTCAGCGTCGCGTGCGGTTGCGCGCCGAGGCCGAGGCCGAGACCGACGCCTGACGCACCTTCCGGCTGACCCGGCGGGCCTGGTCGCGGGGGGTGTCGAACAGCCGCGCCAGCGGTGTCGTGATCCGTCCGCGCCGTCCGAGCGCGTCGCCGAAGCCGCTGATCAGTCGCCGTTCGACCTCGAGGGCCTCGGCGGCATCCTCGGCGCTGGCCCGCCCGGCGAAGGCGGCCTGGCTCGACAGCGCGACGAAGCGTCGGGCGACGTCCGGCGGGGCCGCGCCGACCTGCACCCACCGCGCGGCCACCTCGGTGATCGTCTCGGCGTCGCGCCGCTCGAACCCCAGTTGGGCGGCGGTCGCCAGCACCCGTGCCTGGGACGCCAGGACGACCTCGATGGGTTCGCGGACGCCACGGTCCCGCCAGCGTCGCCAGCGTGGCGCCTCGACGATCGCCACGACGAGGATGCCGGTCAGGAGGGCGAGCACGAGCAGGATGACGAGGCCGGCCCCGACGACCGAACCCTGGTCGATCCCGCCCGTACCGGTGGCCGGTTCGGGCACGGGTTCCACGGTCGGGACCTCGGACGGGGCGTCCGTGGCGGCGTCGCTCGGCAGGTCGGTCGGCCGTTCCAACGGCTCGCGCTCCGGAGCCGCCAGTGGCTGGGGGACGAGGTCGTCGACCGAGGCGGGCAGCGCCTCCGAGCGGGGTGTCGGGTCCATCCGCACCCAGCCGTGGTCGTCGAAGAACACCTCGACCCAGGCGTGCGCGTCGGTGGTCGACACGACGAACGTCGCGTCGTCACCCGGCAGCAGCGGCGGGACGGTGACGCGACCCGGCAGGAACCCGACGGCGACGCGGGCGGGGATCCCGGTCGCTCGCAGCATCACGGCCATCGCGGTCGCGTAGTACTCGCAGTACCCGGTCTTGGTGGTGAAGACGAAGTCCTGCAGGGCCTGGTCGCCACGCAGTTCGGGGACGTCCGTCGAGTAGACGAAGTCCGAGTCGGGGCCGATGAACCAGTTCTGGACGGCGAGGGCCCGGTCGATGCGCGTGCTGGCGCCCGTCTCGGCGTAGATCTGTTCGGCCTGGCCGCGCAGGGCGCCGTAGTCCACGGGGAGGGCCAGTCGCGGGTCGTCGGCCGTCAGCGGCATCTCGCCGAGCGCGACGAGGTCCGCGTAGGCGGGCGTCGGGACGACCGCCTCGACGTCGTACTCGAACCCGGCACGCACACCGACACGCACGTCCCCCGAGATCTCGTTGTCGGCCACGTCGCCGGTGGCGATGAAGCCGCCCTCGAGGGAGTAGAAGAGGCCGGCGTTGGGGGGTCCCTCGATCCGGGTGGTCTGGTAGGGGACCGGGACGTAGATGTTCTCGAGGTCGAGGACGTTGACGCTGGCGGCGACGGGTGACCCGGTGGCGATCAGCGCCTCGAACGGGAGGTCGCCGTCGACGGAGAACAGGTTGTCCGGATCGGGCCGGTACGTGTCCACACCGGGTGGCCCGAGGCGCCATGTGCGACCGTCGAAGGTGTCGAGCGCCGCCAGGCGGAGGTACAGCGAGTTCGCCGAGTTCACCTCGAGCACGTCGCGCGGCTCCGGCAGGTGGAGGCGATCGCCGACGTCGACGATGGGTTGGTAGCCGCGCGGCTCCGAGGCCGTCGACACGTCGAGCCAGGCCGGCTGGTCGTGGCCGGGGAGCAGCCACGGGGCGACGAGCCCGAGCACGGCGGCGGCCGCGGTCAGGCCCAGTCCCGTGGCGATGCCGGACCGGGGGAGTCGTTCCTGCGCCCACCCCGCCTCGTCACGCGACTGGACCGCGACGAGGACCAGGCCGACGACGAGGAACATCGGCAGGGCGTTGGGCCAAGCCGCCACCGGGTCGCGCGGGACGGCCAGCGGGGTCACCCACAGGGTCCCGGCCGCCAGCAGGGCCGGTCCGGGTCGCTGCAGTCGGACCAGGGACTCGTGGACGACGTGGGCGACCAGCCAGATCCCGCCGGTGACGAGGACCATGATCCCGTCGAGGGGTTCGGTCGGCGCGGGCTGGTAGCGGACCTGTTCGAGCCCGAGGCGGGCCAGGTCGACCACCTCGTCCATGGCGGCGAGGCTGGGCCATGGTCCGTGCGTGGGTGCGTGCAGGGCTGTGGACAGCGCCACCAGCCCGAGCACGCTGACGACCGTGCTGGCGAGGGCGTTCAGGCCGACGCGACGGGCGAGCGCGGCGGCGAGGATGGCCACCACCATCGCCACGAACGCATCCCCGCGCCAGCCGGTCGACGAGAAGACGCGATGCAGCGGCACGGCGGCGGCCATCACGAGCAGCGCCGCCAGGCCCGTCAGCCAGAGGTCTCGCCTCATGTCCCGACCATCGCACCGGGAGAGCGGGGACGTTGCCGTCCGAGATCCTGCCAGCAGTCGGCCACGCTGGTCCCCTCGCGGAGCACGGTTGCGGCCCATCCGGCGACCCGCAGCGCGGCGGCGGCCTCGTCGGCTGTCAGCACCTCCGCGCCCCGGCGTGGTCGCCGGCCGCTCTCGACCACGATCGCGGTGCGGGCCCCGAACCCACGCCCGGCACGCACCATCCAGCGCAGCAGGGCGGCGTCCGGGGTCGGGACGACCGCGACGAGGGCGCCCTCGCCGGCGATGCCGTTCGACAGTTGGTGCCAGAGCGTCGCGATGTCCACGGCGTCGGTGTCGACGCGCGCGAGGTGGGCGAGGGTCACGTCGAACGACGTCGGACGGGGCTGGCCCTTCAGCGGGCGGTCCACGTGCAGGACCCGCAGGTCCGCCGACGACAGGTGCCACACGATGCTCGCCACGGCGCTGACAGCGAGTTCGAACGACGACGAGGCCGTGCCGGTGGTGTGGGCGCTCGCGCGGCGGTCGAGGAGGACGACGGCCTCGGGGCGCTGGCGGTTCTCCTCCTGGTAGGGACGCAGCGCCACGACCGAGGCGGTGACGAGCGACGCGCACACGCCGGCGACCGAGAGCGCGACGACCAGCGTCCGCAGGGTTCCGGGCTCCGCGACGACCCCGTTCGCTCGGCTCGCTTCAGCCAAGGCGGCGCCTCCTGCGGAATCGGTGCAGGCGCACCACCACCTGGTCGAGCAGCGGCGCCGTCACGTTGCCCAGCAGCACGGCCATCAGGGTGCCTTCGGGATGCGCGG
>JBFJMP010000196.1:0-5243 GCA_041633895.1 Nitriliruptoraceae bacterium | reverse complement strand
GAGTTCCGCCGTCTCGACGGCATCACCGTCGAGGACCTCCTCGCTGAGATGACCGTGCTCCCCGACACGGTCGGTTCCTACGACGGCAGCGTCGCCCGCATCACGGCGGTCCTGGACCTGACCCCGGCCGCCGAACTCCGGCGGCTCGCCGACGCGGTCCTCCTCGAGGCCGGGGCGAGCGCCGAGGTCACGTGGCGCTACGAACTCGCCCCGGAGCACACCGAACGGCTCAGCGCCCCGTCCACGAAGCCTCAGAAGTCCTCATCGAACGACACCGACCCGGACACGCCCACCTGGTAGGCCGACACCGTCCGCTCGAAGAAGTTGCTCAGCTCCTGCACGTCCTGCAGCTCCATGAAGTCCAGCGGGTTCTTCGTCCCGTAGATCCTCTCCAGCCCGAGGATCTGCATCCGCTGGTCCGCCACGTACTCCAGGTACCCGCGCATGTCCGCCAGCGGCAGGCCCGGCACCCCGTCGGTCAGCAGGTCCTCGGCGAACAGCGTCTCGCACTCGACCGCCTCGCTGACCATCTCGCGGATCCGGCTCGCCAGCTCGTCGTCGAACAGGTCGGGCTCCTCACGCCGCACCGTCTCGACCACCTCGAACGCGAAGTTCATGTGCATCGACTCGTCGCGGAACACCCAGTTGGTCCCGGCGGCCAGCCCGTTCAGCAGCCCCTTCGACCGCAGGAAGTACACGTACGCGAACGCGCCGTAGAAGAACAGCCCCTCGATGCACGCCGCGAAGCAGATCAGGTTCAGCAGGAAGTCCTGCCGGTCCTGGCGCGTCCGCAGCTCGTCCAGCTCGTTGATCGAGCCGATCCACTTGAAGCAGAAGTCGGCCTTCGCGCGGATCGACGGGATGGTCTCGATCGCGCGGAACGCCTCGTGGCGCTCGTCGTGATCGGGGATGTAGGTGTCCAGCAGCGTCAGGTAGAACTGGACGTGCACCGCCTCCTCGAACAGCTGCCGCGACAGGTACAGCCGCGCCTCCGGCGAGTTCACGTGCGTGTAGAGGTTCAGCACCAGGTTGTTCGCCACGATCGAGTCACCTGTCGCGAAGAACGCCACCAGCCGGTGGATCATGTGCCGCTCGCTCGGCAGCAGCCGCCGCTCGAGGTCCGCGATGTCGTCGGAGAAGTCCACCTCCTCGACCGTCCACGTGTTCTTGATCGCGTCGCGGTACATGTCGTAGAAGCGCGGGTAGCGCATCGGTCGCAGCGTCAGCTCCATGCCGGGGTCGAGCAGGGCGCGCTGCTCGTCCGGGGCGCTCACGGCCGATTCCGTGGACAGGTCTGACTCGGGCACATCCAGCACACGGGCGGTGGCAGCATCGGGTGGGGTCATCGGTCGAACTCCTCGTCATCTCTCGTCACGTCAGTACGGCACCAAGGCGTCAGCCGGCGCCGGGTGGGGGCGCGCTCAGTCGCACGCCTCGCAGGTCTCCGGGTTCTCCAGCGAGCACGCCACGGCCTCCGCGTCGCTGAACGCCGGTGCGGCCACCGGCGCCCCACCCGCCCCGACAGACGAAGACGCGGCCGCCCCGCCCCCGGTCGCCGTCTGGTTGATCCGCGTCGCCGGCCGCGACCGCAGGTAGTAGGTCGTCTTCAGTCCCGACTTCCACGCGTACGCGTACATCGAGCTGAGCTTGCCGATCGTCGGCGTCTCCATGAACAGGTTCAGGCTCGCCGACTGGTCGATGAACGCCCCACGGTCGGCCTGCATGTCGATCAGCGACCGCATCGGGATCTCCCACGCGGTCCGGTAGACGGCCTTGAGCTCGTCGGGCACCACGTCGAGCTGCTGCACCGAGCCGTTGTCGCGCTTGAGCTGCGCGACCGTCTGCTCGTTCCACACCCCGAGCCGCTGCAGGTCGCGCACCAGGTAGCTGTTCACCTGCAGGAACTCACCCGACAGCGTCTCGCGCTTGAACAGGTTCGACACCTGCGGCTCGATGCACTCGTAGCACCCGGCGATCGAGGCGATCGTGGCCGTCGGGGCGATTGCGATCATCAGCGAGTTGCGCAGCCCGAACTCGGCGATGCGCGCCCGCAGCGGCTCCCACCGCGCTGGGTCGCTCGGCGCCACGCCCCACAGGTCGAACTGCAGCTGGCCCTGCGCCGCCCGCGTCTGGTCGAACGCCGCATGCGCCCCGTTCGCCTCGGCCAGCTCGGTCGAGGCCCACAGCGCGTGGAAGTAGATCTCCTCCTGGATGCGCCGCGAGATCGCCCGCGCCTCCTCGCTGTCGAACGCCAGCCCGAGCTGGAAGAACACGTCCTGCAGGCCCATGATCCCCAGGCCGACGGGGCGCCACTTCGCGTTCGAGGTCGCCGCCTCGTCGGTGGGGTAGAAGTTGATGTCGATCACGCGGTCGAGGAACGGCACCGCGGTCCGCACGATGTGGCCCAGCCGCGCCCAGTCCACCGCCCCGTCGCGCACCACGTGCTTGAGGTTGATCGAGCCGAGGTTGCACACCGCCGTCTCGGCCTGGTCCGTCACCTCGAGGATCTCGGTGCACAGGTTCGACAGGTGGACGACGTTGCCGTCGGCCCCGGTCTGGTTGCACTTGGCGTTGGACGCGTCCTTGAACGTCATCCACCCCTGCCCGGTCTGGGCGAGCGTGCGCATCATCGTGCTGTACAGCTGCCGTGCCGGGACCTGCCGCTCGTACAGCCCCTGCTCCTCGGCCTCGAGGTAGGCAGCCCGGAACTCCTCGCCGTACAGGTCGACCAGCTGCGGCACCACCTTGGGGTCGAAGAGCGACCACTGCCAGTCCTGCTCGACGCGTTCCATGAACAGGTCGGGCACCCAGTTGGCGAGGTTGAGGTTGTGGGTCCGGCGCATGTCGTCGCCGGTGTTGTCGCGCAGCTCGAGGAAGTCCTCGATGTCGGCGTGCCACGTCTCGAGGTAGACGCACGCCGCGCCCTTGCGCCGCCCGCCCTGGTTGACCGCCGCCACCGAGCTGTCCAGCGTCTTGAGGAACGGCACGATCCCGTTGCTCAGCCCGTTGGTCCCACGGATCAGCGACCCGCTCGACCGTACCCGCGAGAACGCCAGCCCGATCCCGCCGGCGTGCTTCGACAGCCGCGCCACGTCGGTGTAGCGCCCGTAGATCGCCTCGAGCTCGTCGACCGGCGAGTCCAGCAGGTAGCACGAGCTCATCTGCGGGTGGGTCGTCCCGGAGTTGAACAGCGTCGGCGAGCTGGGCAGGTAGTCCAAGCGCGACATGAGGTCGTAGAACTCGATCGCCCCGTCGGGGTCGGTCGCCAGCCCGCACGCCACGCGCAGGAAGAAGTACTGCGGCGTCTCGGTGATGCGGCGCGAGGTGGGGTGGCGCAGCAGGTAGCGGTCGAACACCGTCCGCAGCCCGAAGAACTCGAAGCCCGCGTCACGCGTCGGGTCCACGGCCGCGTCCAGCATCTGGGCGTGCGCCGCCACGAACGCCGCGGTCTCGTCGCCGACGACGCCGGCCTCGTGGCCGTGGGCGACCGAGGCGCTGAACGTGTGGATCCCCTGGGCCCGAACGTCGTCGTCGATCGTGGCCGCCAGCAGCCGCGCGGCGAGCCTGGAGTAGTTGGGCTCCTCGACGATGAACGCCGCCGCCGTGCGGATCGCCAGCAGGTCCAGCTCGGTCGTCGTCGACCCGTCGACCAGCCCCGAGATCGTGCGCGTCGCCACCCGCATCGCGTCGACGCCGGTCAGGCCGACCGCGTTGCGGCTGATCCGCGCGACGATCTTGTTGACGTCGACGGGTGCCAGCGTCCCGTCCCGCTTCTGCACCCGCATGGGGGAGTCGACCGCGGTGTCGAGCAGGGTCGGGGCGTCGGGGGCCGTGTCGGGGGTCAGCGTGTCGGCGTCGGGTGGCGTCATGACGGGGCCTTCAGGGCAGTGAGGTGAGCAGGCACAAGATGTGGTGGTCGCGGAGGGGATGCGGCCACTACATGTAGATAACTACACGGGTGTGACTCGACGGTCAACCGGGTCGTCGTCGGCACGGACCACCTCGCTGAGGCGCCCCGGCGGCGCCCCGCCCACGCTCGCGCGGACCTGCGGACAGGCCGAGCAGGCCCGGCGCCAACGAGGGCGTCGAGGGGCCACGCGGGGCCGTCGCAGCCCGCCTCAGGCGGGTCGGGACGACCTCAGCGCGGTGGTCGCTGACCGGACCAGACGTGCACCGGACGCACGGCTGGGGGCGAGCGGACTACCCGGGCCGACTACCCGAGCCGGGGGGCGCCGGGCGGCGCGTCGGGTCGGGCGACTGGGTGCGATCTCACAGGGTCCTCCGTGCCTCGCGGATGGATGCGGCTCGACATCGCAGCCGGTCTCCTGGCTTCCGGATCGTTGCCCGTCATCCCTGCCTTCCCAGACGGTGGTGACCTGTGTCACCGTCGTCCAGTGGCGAGAACGGGAGGGCTCCCCGGTCACAGTGGCGAGGACCGCGCCGGACTTGCACCGGCTTCCCAGACACTGCGATGTCGCGGGGCGGACCCTAGCGAGCCGCTCCCGTCACCGCGCTCAGCCGACGATCCCGCGACGCGCCCCGTGCGCCACCGCCGCCGTGCGCGACGGCACGTCGAGCTTGGTCAGGATGTTGGACACGTGGCGGTGCACCGTGTGGGGGCTGATCGTCAGCCGTTCGGCGATCTCGCGGTCGGTCAGGCCCGCCGCCACCAGCGCGAGGACCTCGGTCTCGCGCGGCGTGAGCCCCGGCACGGCACCGTCCGGCGTGGTGTCGGACGCCTCCAGTTGCGACAGCGCCGTCCCGAGGTCACGCCTGGCCTCCGCGGCCTCGTACGGCAGCCCGCTGCGGTCGAACAGGGTGGCCGCCCACTGGAAGCACTGGCGGGCATCGGCCGCCTCCCGGGCGGCCAGCGCCACCGCGCCCCGCGCGGCAGCAGCCATCGCGGCGAGCGGCCGGTTGCCGATCGCCTCCGCGATCGCGTCCAGCCGGGTCGCGGCCTCGCGCGCCCCGTCGAGGTCGTCCGCGCGCGCCCGCGCCACGGCCAGCACCCAGAGGGCGTCGGCGAGTTGGGTGACGCTGCCGGGCGGTGTCGCGGCGACCAGGTCGTCCAGCCGGTCGAGCGCAGCTGATGCGTCGCCGCGGTCCAGCGCCATCCACGCCAGCCCGAGCTCGGCGAGCGGGTGGGGCAGCGCCCGCTGGAAGAGCATGGTCGCCTCGTCGCCACGCCCCTGCCGCCGACGCAGTTCGCCGAGCCGTGCGTCGGACTCGGGCACGGCCATCGG
>JBFJMP010000195.1:0-5270 GCA_041633895.1 Nitriliruptoraceae bacterium | reverse complement strand
CGCACGGTGCCGCTGGCTTCGGCCGTCTGCGACACCGTGACCTCGGTGCGGCCCGGGTCGACCGTCACCCGTCGGCGCTCGATCTCGGCGCCGTCGGCCGACGTGATCACCTCGACGTCGACGGCCTCGTCGCCGGTGTTGCGGAGGACACCGACGACGTCGAACAGCTCGCCCTCGCGGACGCGGTCCGGGGCACGTACCTCCTCGACGAGGACGTCGGCGGCCGCGCCCCCGCCCACGCGCACGACGTCCACGGCCACGCCGCTGGCGGCGAGCTCCTCGGCCGCGGCGATCGCGTCGCCGTCGGTCTGGCGGCCATCGGTGAACAGGACGACCCGACGGCGCTGCTCGGCGCCGAGCAGTCCCTGCGACAGCCGCAGGCCGCTGGCGATGTCGGTGGCGGACCCGTCGACGAGCGCGGTGAAGCCGCCGGTCGGTGGATCGTGTCGCAGGGAGTACTCGAGGCGACCGTCGGCACCGAACAGGGCCAGCGCCGCACGGTCGTCGTCGCCGCGGGTGCCGAGAGCCTCGCGGACCCAGTCCTCCGCGTCCCGTTGCGCCCCGCCGACCGAGTCCGAGGCGTCGACGAGGAAGGCGACGTCGACCCCGTCGCCGGGGGTCTGCGCACGCGGCGCGGCAACGGCGAGCACCAGCAGGGTGACGGCGACGGCGCGAACGATGACGGCGATGCGGTGCTGGCGGGGGCGGACCCGTCCGGTGGCGCGCCAGCCGAGCACGACCAGGACGGGCACGACGGCCAGGGCCCAGAGCCAGATCGGGGCGTCGAACCGCAGGCTCATGGGGTCCCCGATGCGTGGGCCGGGTCGGCTGGACGCGACCGCGCCCGCCAGGTCCGTCGGAGTGGGCGCAGGCCGTAGACCCACAGCCACTCGAGCACGGCGAGGGCGAGCACGACGATCAGCACGGTGCGGCCGATCGGCTCCCGGCCCTCCGAGGTGGTCGGGGCGACCGCACCGGGGGCGTCCTCGGCGGGTGGGGCGGGGGCGGGGCGCGACAGGTCCCCCTCGGCGGACACCGGGTTCACGGCGATGGCGGGAGCGCCCGCGGCGAGCGCGTCCGGGTCCGCGCCGGTGAAGGCCAGGCGCCACAGGCCGACCTCGTCGACCGTGAGTCGCGGTGTCGTGACGTCGACCACGCGTTCGGCACCGGACGGCGGGGCGACGGTGACGGCAGTGGCGCCGTCGGGGAACGGGATGGTGACGGTGGATCCGGCCAACGCCGGGACGGTCGCCGGGGGGCCGGCCAGCCACGTCGTGGCGTTGGCGACGAACACCGGCCAGGTGGCGTTGAGCGGCAGGTTGGAGGCGAGCAGGTCGAAGCCGAACAGGACCACCGGGGTCCCGCTCAGGCGGCCGGCCATCACGAGGTCGCCCTGGGGGCCCGACACCAACGGGATCAGCTCCGGCGCCGTGAGCGGCGTCGCCGCGGCGATCCCCACGCCCGCGTACTCGACGTCGGTCAGCAGGTCGTGGCTCGGTTCCTGGAAGGTGATGGTCGGGGTCTCGACCTCGTCGCCGACGGTCACCCCGTCCGGCCAGATCGTCGCGTCCACGACCAGCATCGGCAGGGGCGGGGGCGAGGGTGCCGGCAGGCGGTCCACCACGAGGATGTCCACGTCGGTGAGGTCGACGGGCACGGAGTCCGTCACGGTCAACTCGACCGCTGGGACCGCAGCGAGCGCCGACTCGAGGAAGACGTTGCCGGGTGTGGCGAGGACGACGTCGACCTGCTGGGGCGCGGTGAGGATCGCGAACGCCTGGTCGTCGACGGTGAGCGCATCGCGTCGGTCCGCGCCGCCGATGTCCTGGCCGACGGGGACGACCCGGGCCTCGAGCACGTCGCCGTCCCCGCCCTGCACGGTCAGGACGCGGTCGCTGGACTCGCGCGGTCCGAGCCGGAAGCGCTCGGACACCACGTCCTGGCCCGCGACGACCAGGGTGAGGTCGGCCTGCGAGTCCTGCTGGCCGAAGTTGCGGACCTCGACGAACACCTGGGACGTGCCGGCGCCGACGGGGACGGCCTGCAGGCGGGTCACGGCCAGGTTCGGACGCGGGGTGCCGACGGCGGTGACCTGCAGTCCGGGCGGGGCGTCACCCCGCCACTCGGCAGGGACCTCGCCGTCGGTCAGCAGGTGGATGGCCGTGGCCTGGCCGGGGCGTTGCAGGGCGGCCGCGAGCGTGAAGGCGTCGCCGAGGTTGGCGGGCCCGTGGCTGATCCGCACACCTCGGGACGCGTCGAGGACCGCATCGGCGTCGCTCGATGCCGACAGCAGCACGCGTGCGCGCGCCCCGGCCTCGATGACGGACACCTGCTGGCCCGGGGACATCGTGGACACGAGCGCATCGACCTCACGACGGGCGAGTTCGAGTCGGGTCGGACCGTCCTCGTCGGCCAGCATCGACGCCGACGCGTCGAGGACGAGGATCGTGTGGTCGGACAGGCGTGCCGGCACGGACAGGAAGGGGCGCGCAAGTGCGAATGCCCCGGCCAGCAGGGCGAGCAGGATCAGCCAGTAGGTGACGTCCCCGCGGAAGCGTTGCCACGGCACGGCCGCGGCCACGGAGCGTTCGGCCTTCTCCCACAGGAACGTCGACGCGACGGGCATACGAGGACGGCGGGAGCGCAGCAGGTACCAGACGGTCAGGGGGACGGCGAGGCCGGCCGCGAGCAGGCCGAGGGGCGCGGCGACGTTCACGCGACCACCCCCAGCGCCCGCAGTTCGTGCAGCAGTCCGGCGGACAGGTCCATGTCGTCGAGCGTGGTCACGCGCGCGATGCCGAGCGCCCCGGCCTCGGCGGCCACGTCGGCCAGCCACTGGTCGCGCGCGCGACGATAGTCGTCCAACGACTCCTCGGTGATGCCGACCTCGACGTCGTCGCCGGTCTCGGCGTCGACGAGGCGCAGGTCCCCGCGTAGGGAGGGCTCGAGGTCCTCGCGGCCGAGCAGGTGCACGAGGATGGCGTCACCGCGACCGGCAGCCAGCGCACGCAGGGTGCCCTCCCAGCCGGTGAACAGCAGGTCCGAGACCAGCACCACGGGCCCGCGAGGGCCCTCGCCATGGGCCTGGCGCAGGGCGGCCACGAGGTGGGCGCGACCGGGTGCCGGGCCGTCCGTGCCGGGCGGGGCGGTGCCGAGGAGGCGGTGCTCGACCGCGGGCAGCGTCACCGGGCCGCGATACCACGGACCGGCATCGACCTGGGTGATCGCGTCGCCGTCGACGGGGACACCGCCGACCAGGAGCACGCGCACGCGGTCCTGCCCGTTGGCGGCCATCGCGGCGAACGATGCGGCGACCTCGCGCGCGGCCGCGACCTTGCGCCCGAAGCCCATCGACGCGCTGAGGTCCACCACGACGCGGACCGCGGCCTCGTCCTCGGCCTCGTACAGCTTCACGAGCAGGCGACCCAGCCGACGCGACGCGTTCAGGTCGACCGAGCGCGGGTCGTCACCCGGGACGTACTCACGCTCGTCGGCGAAGTCGAGGCTGGAGCCGAGGCGACGGGAACGGTGCGCCCCCGCGTAGCGGCCCTGCACCCGCCGATGGTTGGCGAGGCGGAAGGCGGCGAGACGCGCGACGACCTCGTCCGACAGGACTCGGGGTCGTGGTTCGCTCATCGTCGGTCACTCACACGGCGCCCCGGACCGGCGGCGCCGGGGCGGCCACCGACTCGAGGACGGCATCGATCGCATCGTCGGCCGTGACGCCAGCGGGCAGGGCCTCGTAGCCGAGCACCAGGCGGTGGCGCAGGCAGACCGGCGCGGCACGACGGACATCGTCGATGGAGGCCTGCAGGCGTCCGTCGAACAGGGCCAGGACCTTGGACAGCAGGACCAGTGACTGGGCGCCGCGGGGCGACGACCCGTTGCGGACGAAGCGGCGCACGGTGTCCGGCGCCGTGTCGTTGTCCGGGTGGGTGGCCTGGACGAGGTCCACGACGTGGCGGGTCACGTGGGACGCGATCGGCACCTCGCGGACGAGGTGGATGGCGTCCGTGAGGTCCTTCGTGGTGGCGACCGGCTGGACGTCGGCGGTGGCGACACCCGTCGTGCGCTCGAGGATCGTCACGAGGTCGTCCGCGGACGGCAGGGGGACCAGGACCTTCGCGAGGAAGCGGTCGAGCTGCGCCTCTGGGAGGGGGTAGGTGCCCTCCATCTCGATCGGGTTCTGCGTCGCCATGACGAAGAAGGGGCGTGGCAGGTCACGGGTGACGCCACCGACGGTGACGCGCCGCTCGGCCATCGCCTCGAGCAGGGCGGACTGGGTCTTGGGGGTCGAGCGGTTGATCTCGTCGGCGAGCAGCAACTGCGTGAACACCGGACCGGGCTGGAACTCGATGCCGTGGCCACCTTCGGTCAGCACGTTCGTGCCGACGATGTCTGCGGGCATGAGGTCCGGGGTGCACTGGACACGGGTGAACTCCAGGGACAGGGCTTCACCCAACGTGCGCAACAGGACGGTCTTGCCCAGGCCGGGAACGCCTTCGAGGAGGATGTGGCCCTCGGCGAAGAGGCCCGCGAGCACGTCACGGACGAGCTCGTCCTGACCGACGATGACCTTGCGGATCTCGGCCTCGAGACGCTCCGCCAGTGCGGCGAAGTCGTCGGGGGTGATGGTGGTCACTGCAGTCTCCCGATGCGGTCGAAGTAGTCCCGGACGAGGTCGCGGAGGTCCGCGGGGAAGCCGGGGCGGTCGATGGTGCGGGTGGCGCGGTCGCGGTACTCGGACAGCACGTCGAGGTAGGGGACGATCCGCAGGTTCTGCTGGCCCTGGCCCTGGCTCACGCCGACGTCGGACTCGTTGCCCTGGCCGGTGTCGGTGCCCGTGATCTGCACGTCCTCGCCGTCGAGGCCGCCTGTCGGGGGGTCGTACACGGTCTCGAGGTCCAGGCTGCCGGGCTCACCGGCGTTCGGGGTGCCGGTGCCGTCGTTGACGCCACCCAGGCCGTTCTGGCCCGTGGGGTTGCCGCCGCCACCGCCGCCACCGGCCTGGCCTTGCCCTTGGCCTTGTCCTTGCCCTTGGCCCTGTCCTTGGCCTTGGCCCTGTCCTTGGCCTTGGCCCTGTCCTTGGCCTTGGCCCTGCCCCTGTCCTTGGCCCTGTCCCTGCCCTTGCCCCTGTCCTTGGCCCTGCCCCTGACCTTCGCCGTCGCCCTGGCCCTCGCCCTGGCCTTCGCCGGGGGTCTGGCCGGCGTCGAGCTGGTCCTGTGCCTCGCCGAGACGGCGTTGGGCGTCGCCGACGGCACCGGCGGCGT
>JBFJMP010000194.1:0-5279 GCA_041633895.1 Nitriliruptoraceae bacterium | reverse complement strand
GCTCGTCCAGCAGCAGCACGTTGGGGGCCGCAACCAGCAGGTGCAGCAGGGCCAGGCGCCGGCGTTCGCCGCCCGACAGCGTCGAGACCGGCGAGCGCTGGAGGCGGGCGTCGAACCCGAAGCGCTCGGCGAGCGAACTGGCGCGGAGGCGCTCACCGTTGGCGAGTGGGATCCACTCGGACACGTCCGTGATCGTGTCGAGGACGATGAGGCCGGACGCCGCAGCCCGGGCCTGCTGGTCGTACACGCCGCGTTCGACGGTGCTGCCCCACGTGACCACGCCGGCGTCGGGCGTCAGTTCCCCCGACAGGACCCGCAGCAGGGTGGTCTTGCCGGCCCCGTTGCGGCCGACGATGCCGACGCGCTCGCCGGGTCCCACCTCGAGGTCGACGCCGTCGAGGACGGTGTGCTCGCCGAACGCGACCGTGATGCCGCTGGCTTCGAGCACCTGCGACCCGAGGCGTCGGCGGCCCGTTCCGAGGTCCAGTTCGCTGCGCTCCGCGGCCGGGGTGTCCTCGAGCAGGGCCGTGGCCTGCTCGACGCGGAACTTGGGCTTGGACGTCCGCGCCTTCGGGCCACGTCGCAGCCACGCCAACTCCTTGCGGAGCAGGTTGCGGCGGGCGCGTTCGTTGCGGTCGCGGGCCTGCTGGCGGTCGAGGCGGGCCTCCAGCACGTCGGCGTACGAGCCCTCGACCCACGACGGCGTGTCGTGCAGGTCCAGCATCCGGTTGGTCAGGCGCTCCAACAGGTAGCGGTCGTGGGTGACGAACAGCAGGCCGCCGGCGCGCCGCCGCAGTTCGTCCTCCAACCAGTCGATGGTGTCCGCGTCGAGGTGGTTCGTCGGCTCGTCGAGGATCAGCAGGTCTGACGGCAGCACCAGCGCCCCGGCAAGGGCGACGCGCCGCCGTTGGCCACCCGACAGGGCCTCGATCGGGGCGTCCGGGGCGACGTCGAGGCGGCTGAGGAGTGCGTCGGCCTCGTGGGGCTGCGCTCCGGGGGTGGCCAGCACGACCTCGCGGGCGATCGT
This sequence comes from Nitriliruptoraceae bacterium, assembly GCA_041633895.1. Lineage (GTDB taxonomy): Bacteria > Actinomycetota > Nitriliruptoria > Nitriliruptorales > Nitriliruptoraceae > JBFJMP01. Next base: position 4,252 of record JBFJMP010000194.1, on the reverse strand, counting down.
CCCGGACGCCTCCAGTTCCTGGGGCAGGTACGAGATGCGTGCGGCGGCGCGCCGGACCACCTCGCCCCCGTCGGGCGTGATGTCGTCGGCGACGATGCGGAGCAGCGTCGACTTGCCGGACCCGTTGGGCCCGACGATCGCCACCCGATCGTCGGTCGTCAGCCCGAACGCCAGGTCGGCGAACAGGGTGTGGCCGTCGTAGCCGTGGGTGAGCCCGCTGGCGGAGAGGACATGCATGGCGCGCAGCGTACGGCGTGCGTCAGGACTCTCGGTCGCGTGGCACGGGGCCGAGCAGCATGCGCCCCGCGACGGCCAGCAGGATCTCGCGGTCGGCGACGTCGAGCTTGGTGAACGCGGTGATCAACTCGGCCAGTTCGAGCTGGCGGTTGGGCGTGACCGTCGCCCGGGCCATCGCGATCGCCTCGTCGAGCGAGTCGGGGACGGCGTCGCCGACCAGCCGGCGGGCGCGAGTGAGTGAACCGCCCGACACGCGTTCGGCCAGCCGCACCAACTCGTCGACGTTCTCGCGCGGGGACGACGCGGCGCGCTCCAGCAGCCAGGCGTCGACCTGCAGGGCGGTGCTCAGCGCCCGCAACGTGGTGTCGCCCGAGCGCAGCTGTGCCGGGGCGTCCAGCACCTTCTGGATGGCGGCCTCGGACACCCCGGCGACGTCGGCGAGCCGGTCCATCGTCCAGCCCTGGCGTTTGCGCAGCTCGTTCACGAGGCCGGTCAACGCACCCTGCACCTCGGCCATGTCCCGCTCCCTGGTCGTGTGGCACCGCCACGGGTGCAAGACTAGGCAGGACGCGACCTGCAGAGGCGGCATGGACACCGACGACACGGACCCGCCCCCGCGCCGACGCCGCGTCAGCGCCCGCCGGATCGCGGCCTGGGTGGTCGGGGCGCGGCGCGGCCCGCGCCAGCAGGGGGCCCTGCGCGACGCCGTCGAGGGTCGCACGGTCGTCGTGACGGGGGCGTCCGACGGCATCGGGGCGCAGGTGGCGCGCGACGTCGGGGAGGCCGGGGCCACAGTCGTGCTCGTCGCCCGGCGCGGCGAGCTGCTGGAGGCGGTCGCCGAGGAGATCCGCGCCGCCGGGGGGACGGCCGTCGTCCACGTCGCCGACCTCGCCGACCGCGACGAGGTCGTACGGGTCGCGAGGGACATCCTCGCGCAGGTCGGGCACGTGGACGTGCTGGTCAACAACGCGGGCCGCTCGATCCGGCGGCGCGTGGTCGACACCGTCGACCGCTTCCACGACGTCCAGCGCGTCATGCAGCTGAACTACTTCGGGGCCGTGCGCCTCACGCTGGCCCTGCTGCCGGCGATGCTCGAACGCGGGCGCGGGCACGTCGTCCAGGTGTCCACGTTGGGAACCCTCGCGCACCCGCCGTACTTCTCGGCCTACCTCGCGTCGAAGGCCGCGCTGGAGGAGTACGGGCGCGTGATGGCCCACGAACTTCGCGACCGCGGCATCTCGGTGTCGGTGGTGCACCTGCCGCTCGTGCGCACGGCGATGATCGCGCCGACGGAGCAGTTCGACGGCATGCGGGCCTTCAGCCCGCGGCAGGGCGCGGCCTTCGTGACCCGCGCCATCGCGTCACGCCCCGTTTCGGTCGACCTCGGCGTCCGGTCCGTGGTCGGGGTCGTCGACGCCGTGGCCCCACGCATGATCGAGCGAGCATGGCTGTGGGCCCGCGGGCGTCGCTCCTGACGCGGGGCCCGTCGCCGGTCACCGTGGGGGATGGGTAGCCTCCGCCCTCGTGATCACCCTCTCCGCCATCAGCAAGTCCCACGGTGCGAACGCGCTCTTCCGCGACGTGTCGTTTCAACTGCTGCCCGGACGCCGCATGGCGGTCGTCGGTGGCAACGGCGCGGGCAAGACGACGCTGCTCGAGATCGCCCTGGGACTGCAGCAGCCGGACGACGGTGAGGTCGGTCGTGCCAACGACGTCCGCGTGGGCTACCTGCCGCAGGACCTGACCGAGACCGCGACCGGCACCGTGCTCGAGGAGACCCTCGCCGGGGCCGAGGAGGTCCGGGCGATCGAACGACGGATGGCCGAGCTCGAACACCGCCTCGAGGACGACGGGGCCATGTCCGAGTACGGGCACCTGCAGGACCGCTACACCCACCTCGGCGGCTACACGCTGGAGGCCGACGCGCACCGCGTGCTGGCCGGACTCGGCTTCGCCCCGGACGACGCCCAGGTGCCGGTCCGTGAACTGTCCGGTGGGTGGCGCGTGCGCGTGGCGCTGGCCCGCCTGCTGCTGGCGCGTCCCGACGTGCTGGTCCTCGACGAGCCCACGAACCACCTCGACCTCGACTCGATCGCGTGGCTGGAGGAGACGCTGTCCGCCTACGAGGGCGCGATCCTCTTCGTCACCCACGACCGGGACTTCCTCGACAACGTCGCCGAGCGCGTGCTCGAGGTCGCTGCGGGTACGGCGACCGAGTACGTGGTCAAGCGGCGCATGGGCGTCGGCGCCTACGACCACTACCTGCAGCAGCGCGAGGAGCGCCTGCAGAAGCTGCGGTCGGCACGCGCCAACCAGGACCGTGAGATCGCCCAGACCGAACGCTTCATCGAGCGCTTCCGGTCCAAGAACACGAAGGCGAGCCAGGTCCAGTCGCGCATCAAGGCACTGGAGCGCATGGAGCGGGTCGAGGTGCCCGAGCACCGCGAGCGCACGGCGAAGTTCGCGTTCCCCGAGCCCCCGCGCGCCGGACGCGTCGTCGTGGAGATCCAGGGTGCGGCCGCCGGTTACGGCGACGACCCGGATGTCTTCAGTGGCCTCGACGTCGTCGTCGAACGCGGCCGCAAGGTCGGCATCATCGGCCCCAACGGCGCCGGCAAGTCGACGCTGATCGGCCTGCTGACCGGGGCGCTCGAACCGCGCCGCGGCACCGCGGAACTCGGGCACAACGTCACGACGGCGACCTTCGCCCAGCACCAGGTGGACGTGCTCGACCTCGAGCGCACGGTGCTGGAGGAGTTCGTGAAGGTGCTCGGCGAGGAGCACCGCGGTCGCAACGTCCGCACGATGCTGGGTGCCTTCGGGTTCCCCGGCGACGCCGCGGAGCGAGTCGTCAAGGCCCTGTCCGGTGGTGAGCGCACGCGGCTCGCGCTCGCGCGCGTCATGGCGAACCCGGTCAACCTGCTGGTGCTGGACGAGCCGACGAACCACCTCGACATCCCGTCGCGGGACGTGCTGGTCGAGGCCCTGCACGCCTACCCGGGGACCGTGTTGCTGGTCACCCACGACCGCCACGTGATCCGGTCGGTGGCAGACATGATCATCGAGGTCCGCGACGGTCGTGCCACGGTCCACGACGGCCCGCTCGACGAGATGCAGACGCGGACGGCCAGCGCCGAACGCCAGCCGTCGCGACGCGATGCCCCTGCCGCTCCCGTCGACGACGAGGCCAGCCGCAAGCGGCGCGACGCGCAGTTGCGGCAGGCCCGCGCGAAGCAGGTGGCCCCGCTGCAGCGGGAGGCCGACCGGCTCGAGAAGGAGGTCGGCCGCATGGAGGGTGCGGTGGCCGAACTCGCACGCCGCCTCGCCGACCCGGCCGTCTACGAGAACGCCGATCTCGTCCGCGACCTGACGACGGCCCACGGCCGCGCCAAGGATCGCGCCGCTGACCTCGTGGCACAGTGGGAAGAGGCCATGGAGAAGGTCGAGTCGGCCGAGCAGCGCGTCCAGCAGGCACACGGCGTCCCGTCGTGAGCCACCGCCACCTCGACGCCTTCCCGATGGGCGACGACGAGGTGGCCGCGTTCGTGCGCGACCTCGGCCTCGACGGCATCGTCGACATCCACGTCCACGCCCTGCCGGCTCGGATGCAGGACGCCGTCTGGCGCTTCTTCGACAGCCTGACCGACCCGCCGTGGCCGATCGAGTACCGGCTCGACCTCGACGCGCAGTTGGCGACGCTCGCGGACCTCGGCGTCGTGGCCCACACCGCCCTCGCGTACCCGCACAAGCCGGGGATGCTGGACTGGCTCAACGGCTTCACGCTGGACCTGGCCGACCGCGTCGACGCCGTCATCCCCACCTTCACGCTCTTCCCGGAGGACGGGGTCGACGAGGCGGTGGCGGCGGCGATCGCCCGCGGAGGTGCGGTCGTCAAGGCCCACGTGCAGGTCGGTCGCTACCTCCTGGCGGATCCACGGCTCGACGGGGCGTGGACGCAGGTCGAGGAGGCGGGTGTCGCGGTGCTGGCGCACGTCACGGCGACGTACGGGGTGGG
>JBFJMP010000193.1:0-5320 GCA_041633895.1 Nitriliruptoraceae bacterium | reverse complement strand
AGTCCGGCTCAGCGCCTGAGCTGACGTCCCTCATGTGGTCGCGATGGGCGCTCGCCATGACCCGAGGGGACGTGGCCGATGCCCGGACCCGTGCGGCCCAACTGCTCGCCGACACCCAGGGCGGCCTGCCGGCCGAGCGCGTGGCCGGACAGGTGGCGTCGGCGTACGCGGCCGTGTTCCGGGTGGGTCCGGGAGACGAGGTCGACGCCGCCCTGCGCGCGGCCGCCGAGGCGGAGGCCCTCGCCGCCCCGCACACCCTCGGGCTCGTCCCCGAGCGCCTCGACGTGGCACGGCGGGTCACCGAGGCCCTCGCCGCCGCGTTCGCCGGTGACGCGAGTGCGGCGCGAGCCTGGGCGAGCGACGCCATCGAGGCCGCCGCGGTGGCTGGCACCCCGTTCGCCGAGGCCTACGCCCGGATGTTCGGTGGGTTCATCGCCGCGATCCTCGGTCGCCCCGACGACGCGCTCGCCTGGACCACACCGGGTCTGGTCCTGTGCGAATCCCATGGGCTCACCCACGTGGCGAACCTCACCGTGCCCACGCACGCCTGGGCGAGCGCCCACGCCGGCGCGCCCCTGCCCCACGCACGGCGGCTCGCCCTGGCCGTCGATGACCTCCGTCGGTCGGGGCACCACCACGCCCTTGCGCAGTGGCTGCTCCTGCTGGCCGACGTGCAGGCGATGGTCGGCGACGTGGACGCTGCCCACCGGGCGCTCGCCGAGAGCCGCGAGACGGCTGTCGCGGTCGGTGAGGTCGTCTACGGGGCGCAGTGGGACCGCGTCGCCGCGCAGATGACGTGACGCGAGCCGCTCGATCCGTGGTCGTCGACGGCAGGTGGCGTGCTGCGGCCGCCGGGTAGTCTGGATCGCAACGCGTCACCGAGTCCGGTCGATCGCGGCCGCCGACAGGCTGGATCCGACCCCCGTTCCCATCGCAGGAATCGCGGGGATCCCAGGCCGAAGGGACGTCCGTGACCAGGATCGTCGACCAACTCGCCGCTGGGCGCACCGTCTCGTTCGAGTTCTTCCCACCGCAGACGGACGAGGGCGAGCGCAACCTGCGCGCTGCGCTGAACGAGCTGGAACCGCTGGCCCCGTCGTTCGTGTCCGTGACCTACGGGGCGGGCGGCTCGACCCGCGAGCGCACCCACCGCATCGTCGTGGACCTGCTCGAGAAGACGTCGATGACGCCGATGGCGCACCTGACCGGGTACGCCCACACCCGCGCCGAACTCGTCACCATCCTGGAGCGCTACCGCGACGCCGGCGTCGAGAACATCCTCGCGTTGCGCGGCGACCCACCGCGGGACAACCCCGGCTCTGGTCCGGTCGACCTCGCCTACGCGATCGAACTGGTCGAGTTGGCCCGCGAGGTCGGGGGCGGGGCGTTCTCGATCGGGGTGGCTGCCCACCCCGAGCTGCACCCGCTGTCGGCATCCCGTGAGGAGGACCGCAAGCACCTCGCGGCCAAGCTGGTCGCCGCGGACTTCGGAATCACGCAGTTCTTCCTGGAGGCCGAGCCCTACCTGCGGATGGTCGACGAACTCGCCGACCTCGGCTGCGACACGCCGGTCCTGCCGGGGATCATGCCGGTGACGAACGTGCGCCAGATCGAACGCATGGCGGAGCTGTCCGGGGCGGCGTTCCCGGGCTGGCTCGCCGAGCGGCTCCATGCCGCCTCCGACACGGCGGAGGTGCGCCGCATCGGCGTCGAGGTGGCCACGGAGCTGTGCCAGCAACTCCTCGACGCCGGGGCGCCGGGCCTGCACTACTACACGCTGAACCGGTCGACCGCCACGCGTGAGGTCCACGCGAACCTCACGTTCTGAGGTCCGGGGCGCCAGCGCCTCAGGGCTCGAGGCCGACGGCGCCGCGGAACCAGCCGATCGTGCGCTCGAGGCCGTCACGCAGGTCGATCGTCGGCTCCCAGCCGAGCTCGCGACGCGCGACGGTGATGTCGGGCTGGCGCACCATCGGGTCGTCCTCGGGGCGGGGCGTGGTGACGATCTCGGAGTCCGACCCGCACAGGTCGCGGATGGTCTCGGCCAGCTCGAGGATCGTGACCTCGTGGGGGTTGCCGATGTTGCAGGGCTCGGTCCAGTCGGACGCGAGCAGGCGCAACAGACCCTCGACCTCGTCGTCGAAGAACACCAGCGAGCGTGTCTGGGTGCCGGCACCGTGCACGGTGATCGGTTCGCCGCGCAGCGCCTGACCGATGAACGTGGGGACGGCGCGACCGTCGTGCGGACGCATCCGGCGGCCGTAGGTGTTGAAGATCCGCGGGACGCGGACGTCGACGCCGTGGGTTCGGTGGTAGGCGTACGTCAACGCCTCGGCGTAGCGCTTGGCCTCGTCGTAGACCCCGCGCGGCCCCACCGGGTTCACGTGCCCCCAGTAGGTCTCGGGCTGGGGGTGGACCTGCGGGTCGCCGTACACCTCGGAGGTCGAGGCCAGCATGAACGTGGCGCCCTTGACGCGCGCCATGCCCAGCGCCTTGTGGGTGCCGAGCGCCCCGACCTTGAGCGTCTGGATCGGCAGCTCGAGGTAGTCGACCGGTGAGGCCGGCGACGCGAAGTGGAGGATGTGGGTGACCTCGCCCGGGACGTGCAGGTAGTCGGTCACGTCGTAGTGGATGAACTGGAAGCCCTCGCGCCCGACCAGGTGCTCGATGTTGGTGATGTCACCCGTGACGAGGTTGTCGATGCACACGACGGCGGCACCGATGTCGAGGAGGCGCTCGCACAGGTGGGACCCCAGGAACCCGGCACCCCCCGTCACGACGACACGTGCCCCTGCAAGGTCATTGATGGTCATTGACGCTCCTCCGGATGCCGCAGCGTAGACCTGCGGCCCCACGGTTCCACGACTCGCGACGACGCCCGTTCCACGACTCGCGACGACGTTGGAGGTCGTGGGGCGCATGTGCCCCAGAACCTCCAACGTCGTCGCTGTCGGGCAGGGGGTTCGCACCGTTCACACGTCTCCACATGGTGTCGCGAGAGCCGACCCCCGACCCTTTCCCTGCCCCTCCACCCCATCACGCCAAGGTTGGTCGACGTGACCCTGCCCACGCCCGCCGTCGAGGTCGACGTCCCAACGGGACATCGACCCGGCACGCGCGACGTGGCCGAGGACGTCCTGACCTCGGCCGACAGGCGCGCCGTCGCCCAGTCGGTGGACGGTGCCCTCAACGGTGCCCACCTCGCCGAGGACGACCGCTTCCGGGCCGTCGAGGACGACGCGGACGCTGGCTTCGTGCGGGCGATGGCTGCGGAGGCGGCCGTGATGCTGGACGGCAAGCCCGCCGACCGAGTGCTGTCCTGGGCGGCCCACGTCGTCCCGCGCTTCGTCATCACGTCGTCGTTCGGCGCCGACTCCGCCGTACTGCTGCACCTGACCGCCCAGGTGGCGCCCCACACGCCGGTGCTGTTCCTCGACACGGGTTACCACTTCGACGAGACGGTGGCGTTCCGTCGCCAGCTCGCCCGCGAACTGGGGCTGACCGTGCTCGACGTCCGCCCCGACCTGTCGACGGCCCAGCAGGACGAGCGCCACGGCCGCGACCTGTTCGAGCGCGACCCGGACGCGTGCTGCCAGATGCGCAAGACGATTCCCCTGCGTCGGATGCTCGCGAACTTCGACGGCTGGGCGACCGGCGTGCGTCGCGTCCAGACCCCCGAGCGCGCCGGCACGCCGGTGGTCGAGGCCCGCCAGCACGACGCCCGCTGGCTCGTGAAGGTGGCGCCGCTGGCGTCGTGGACCGACGAGCAGATCGACGACTACCTCGCGGACCACGACCTGCCCCGCCATCCGCTGACCCTCCAGGGCTACCCGTCGATCGGGTGCGCCCCGTGCACCAACCCGGTGACGCCGGGGACGGACCCGCGTGCGGGGCGCTGGGCGTCGTTCGACGGCAAGACCGAGTGCGGCATCCACCTGTCCGAGGACGGCGAGGTCGTCCGCACCACCACGACGCCGGGATGAGCACCATGGGAACCTTCGACTACGTCGTGTCGCTGCGCCTCGCGGGGCGTCGCGCCGTCGTGGTCGGTGACGGCCCGGTGGCGGCCCAACGCGTCGAGGACCTGCGGCGCTCGGGCGCGGACGTGACCGCCATCGCCGCCGACGCCCACGACGACCTCGTGGCCGTGGCGGACGCCGACGCCGGGGTCACCCTGCACCACCGGGCGTACGCGACCGGTGACCTCGACGGGGCGACGCTCGCCATCGCGACTCGCGAGGGCGACCTGGACGTCGACGCGTTCTGGGCGGAGTCGCGCGAACGTGGCGTGCTCACGAGCGTCCTCGACGACCTCGACCACGCCGACTTCGCCGCCCCGGCGCTGGTCCGCCGCGGCGACCTGCGGATCGCCCTGTCGACGGCGGGGCGCGCCCCGGCGTTGGCGAAGCGCCTGCGGGAGCACCTCGACGAGGTCATCGGCCCCGAGTACGACCGCCTGGTCCACGCCGTGGACGAGGCACGCACCCGCCTCGGCGCCCGCGACGTCCCCTTCGACGAGTGGTCGCAGCGCTGGTCCGCGGCACTCGCCGACCTCGACGGCCTGCTGGCCAACGTCGGCGCAGGCGACATCGACGCCGCCGTCGACCACATCGTGTCCACCGTCCGCCCGAGCCGGGAGCCGTCATGACCCAGCACCAGCCGCACCCGACGCCGTCGGAACGGGCCATGGCCGACCCGACCCGCGTCGTGCCCCGCGCCCCAGCCGCGATCGACCCCGCGGCGCTGGGCATCGAGGGTGCTCGCCCCGGCCACGTCCACCTCATCGGCGGCGGGCCCGGCGACCCCGGGCTGCTGACGATGCGGGCGGCCGCCCTGCTGTCGACCTGTGACCTCGTCGCCTACGACCGCCTGTCCCCGCCTGAGGTCCTCGACCTCGTGCCGGCCCACGCCGAACGCATCTGCGTCGGCAAGACCGTGGACCGCCCCGGCTGGCGCCAGGAGGACACGAACGACCTGCTCGTCGCCGAGGCGCGGCTGGGCAAGGCCGTGGTCCGACTCAAGGGCGGTGACCCGTTCGTGTTCGGTCGCGGCGGCGAGGAAGCGCTCGCCTGCGCCGAGGCCGGCGTGCCGGTGCAGGTCGTGTCGGGGGTGTCGTCCGCGATCGGGGCGCCGGCCGCCGCCGGCGTGCCCGTGACGCACCGGGGCGTGGCCACCGGGGTCGCGTTCATCACCGGCCACGAGGACCCGACCAAGCCCGACACCCAGATCGACTGGGACGCCCTGGCCCGCTTCCACGGGACGTTGGTGTTCCTGATGGGCGTCGGCAACGCCGGCCGCATCGCCGCGATGCTCCAGCAGT
>JBFJMP010000192.1:0-5336 GCA_041633895.1 Nitriliruptoraceae bacterium | reverse complement strand
CCGAGCGCGCCGACGCCGGAACCGACCACGGACCCGACCGCCACGCCGACGACACCAGCCACCGACGGGGGTGGGTCGTTGCCGGCCACCGGCGGGGGAGCGGTCGCCGCCATCGGCGCCGTGGCGGCTGCCGCCGCGCTGCGCCTGCGCAACCGCACGAGCGCGGACGCGGAGTCCTGACGCCAATACTTTGACGTCAAAGTAAATCCGCCGTACGCTGGCAGCGCCGCGACGGTGGAGGTTCGACATGTCCGCACACGCTGACAGCTGGGAAGCGCAGTACGACGCCTGGCGTGCCCGGTACGACGCCGCCGGCGAACGCGACGCCGACTTCACGACGATGTCGGGTGTGCCGCTGGAGCCGCTGTACGGCCCGCACAACACCGACCTCGACATGGAGCGGATCGGGTACCCGGGGGAGTTCCCGTTCACTCGCGGCGTGTACTCCTCGATGTACCGCACCCGGCCCTGGACGATCCGCCAGTTCGCGGGCTTCGCGGGCGCCGAGGAGACCAACAAGCGCTACCACGACCTCGTGAACGCGGGTCAGCACGGCCTGTCGGTGGCGTTCGACATGCCGACGCTCATGGGCCTGGACTCCGACGACGAGCGCTCCGAGGGCGAGGTCGGTCACTGCGGCGTGGCCATCGACTCGATCCACGACATGGACATCCTCTTCGAGGGCCTGCCCCTGGGTGAGATCACCACGTCCATGACGATCAACGCCCCGGCCGTCACGCTGTTCGCGATGTACGCCGTCGCCGCCGAGAAGCAGGGCTGGTCGCTCGCCGACCTCGGCGGGACCCTGCAGACCGACATCTTCAAGGAGTACATCGCGCAGAAGGAGTGGCTGTTCCCGCCGGAGCCGCACCTGCGCCTCATCGGCGACCTCATCGAGTTCTGCACCACCGAGGTCCCGCGCTACCACCCGGTGTCGATCTCGGGTTACCACATCCGTGAGGCCGGTTCGACGGCCGCGCAGGAACTGGCCTTCACCCTGGCCGACGGGTTCGCCTACGTCGAGCTCGGCATGGAACGGGGCCTGCACCCCGACGACTTCGTGCCGCGGTTCTCGTTCTTCTTCGACGCGCACATCGACTTCTTCGAGGAGATCGCCAAGTTCCGTGCGGGGCGCCGCATCTGGGCGCGCTGGCTGCGGGATCGCTACGGGGCGACCGCCGAGAAGGCGATGCTCATGCGGTTCCACACCCAGACGGCCGGGGTGTCGCTCACCGGTCAGCAGCCGGACAACAACATCGTGCGCACCGCCATCGAGGCGCTCGCGGCCGTGCTCGGCGGGACCCAGTCGCTGCACACGAACGCCCTGGACGAGGTGCTGGCCCTGCCCAGCGACCACGCTGCCAAGGTCGCCCTTCGCACCCAGCAGGTCATCGCCGAGGAGACAGGCGTCACCAACGTCATCGACCCGCTCGGGGGCTCGTGGTTCGTCGAGTCACTGACCGACGAGATCGAGCGCCAGGCCGAGGACTACTTCCGTCAGATCATCGAGATGGGCGACGACGGCACCGTCACCAGCGGCATCCTCCGCGGGATCGAGGACGGCTGGTTCATGTCCGAGATCGCCGATGCGGCGTTCGACTTCCAGAACCGCCTCGAGAAGGGCCGGTTCCGCCAGGTCGGCGTGAACGTCAACGTCGAGGACGACGAGGCCGACCTCGACATCCTGCGTGTCTCGCACGAGCTGGGGGCCAAGCAGGCCGCCAAGGTCGCTGCCGTTCGTGCCAACCGGGACGACGCGGCGCACGCCGCCGCCATGGAGGCGCTCACGGCTGCCGCGTCCACCGACGTCAACCTCATCCCGCTCATCATGGACGCCGTCCGGGCCGAGGCGACCGTCGGTGAGGTGTCCGCCGCACTGCAGTCCGTGTGGGGGACCTACACCGAGACCGCCCGCATCTGAGTGTGAGGCGGGTTCACACCTCCCGGTAACGTTCGCGCCCGGATGAGGCGAGGGAGATCCGGGTGCGTACGTCGGTGCGGTCTGTGCTGCTCGTCGGCGCGGTGCTGGTCGGGGCGGGCACCGGTGCGTCGGCGTCGGCGGCGGTCGGGGACGACTGGCCCGTGTGGGATGCACAGGCGACCAACCAGTTCCGTTCGTGGGTCGTCGAGGACGGCGAGTTCGTGTGGAGCAACGGGGTCATGCAGTCGCGCGGCGCCAACGTCGACGGGCTGCACCACGAGGACTACTGGGCGCCGCTGATCGTCGGTGGCGAGATGCCCATCGACGACCGCGACGACGTCTACCGCCATGCGACCTGGGGTGCCTTCGGCATCGACCGCTGGGCTACCGACGGCGACTACGAGCTGCCGCTGGACAAGGGGGCGTGGCCGGACTTCACGGCCGAGCTCGCCGAGTTGCGCGTGCAGGTCGACGCCGACGAGGCGTTCCTCCGCCTGCGCTACACCTCCATGCCGTCGCCCACGACCCAGATCGCCACGATCGGCTTCGCGGCCGACGACGACGACCTGCCGGCTCCCGCGGCGTGGCCGCGGGGCGGTGACGCCCGGTCGTCCTGGGACGTCGCGCTGACCGTGGGCGGCGCCGGGGCGTGGCTGCAGACGGCCGACGGTGAGGTCGCGCTGGCGGCCGACGCGGTGCGTCACGGCGACCACACCGTCGAGGTCCGCATCGACCGCGACCTGCTGCCGGACGGTGGCTGGGTCCTGACCGGCGGCGCCGGACTGGCCGACCCCGCCGACCCCGGCACGTACTGGCCCGTGCCCACCGGGTCCGCGACCGCGGACACGCCCGGCAGTGGCTCGACGATCGCCACGTCGGTGCCGGTGTGGTCGCTCCTGTTCGCTGACGACGAGACGTGGACCTTCACGGCCCGCACCGAGGGCGACCTGTTGGTCGACGGTGACGTGCAGGCAGCCCACCACGCCCTGGACGTCGCGGTCCTGGAGGCTGGTGGCGACGCCGCCCCGCCGCTGCGGACCGGTCGCTTCGCACGCTTCCACGAGTCGGCCGTCGACCTCGGTGACGGCATCGCCCGCGACGGGGACCAGCCGCTGCCGTCGTTCCTCGACCTCCCGCCGGAGGTGCCGCTGGACGACGCCGCCGTCGGGTTCACCTACACGGGGCGGTTGCAGCCCTACGGCATGCAGGTACCCGACGACTACGAGGACCGGGACGGCCCGCTGCCCTTGATCCTCTACCTCCACGGGGCGAACAACTACTACTACGAGCCGTTCGGTGTGGTGACCCAGCTCGAACTGGCGGCCGAACGCGGCTACCTGTTCGCCGGGCTCCTGGGCCGCGGTGACCTCGGCTACGCGGGTCTCGGCGAGCTGGACGTGCTGGAGGTGCTGGCCGACGTCCAGCGCACCTACGACGTCGACCCGTCGCGGGTCTACCTCATGGGCCACAGCATGGGATCGAGCGGCACCCACCGGGTCGCCACGCGGCACCCGGACCTGTTCGCGGCCATCGCCCCGATGCAGATCCACTCGAACGCCGACCTGTTCGGCAACCTCCGGCACGTGCCGTACCTGCACAGCACGGGAGCGACGGACGTGCTGGACGGCGGGGGTCAGGGCGGCCTGGAGGCCTTCGAGGTCATGGCGAACCTCGGCTACGACGCCACCTTCTACCACCACCTGTTGAAGTTCCACGAGGCGTCGTCGACCGACGACCTGTTCCCGACGATCCTCGACCACTACGACCGCTCGCAGATCCCCGGCGACCCGGCGACGATCACCTTCCGCCGCCGGCCGCCGACCGACATCGAGGTCGAGCTCGGGCTGCTGGCCGACGGGGTCTACGACGCCGTCCAGGCCCTGACGTTCACCGACCCGACGCTGGACCAGCAGATCGACGTCGAGTCCTTCGCCATCCCGCACGCCCCACTCGACCCGGCCAATGCCGAGCAGACCGACGAGGTCGTCGACGAGGGCGGCGTGTCCAACCGGTCCCTGGCCCGGAAGCTGGTGTCGGTGCCCGCGTACGGGGCGCCGGTCGAGGTCGCCAACCGCGTGACCGTGGCGCTGGAGAACGTCGCCAGCGTGGACCTCGTGCTGGACGAGCTGCACCTGGATCCGACCACCGAACTGACCGTGGCCACGACGTCCGACGGCCCCGCCACGCTGACGCTGGTCGGCGTCGACAGCGCGGTTGAGGTCGACGGCGAGGTCGTGACGGCGAGTGCGGGGCGGGTCGCCCTGACCGTGCCGGACGGGGCCCACGAGTTCGTCCTGCGGCCCGCTGCGGCGCCGGAGGCGCCCGTCGATCCGCCGGCCCCGGACACGGGTGCGGGCGGGGACGGGGCGCCGCTGCCGGTCACCGGTGGCTCGTCCGGGCTGCTCGCCGGGGCGCTGCTCCTGGGTGCCGCAGCGACCTCCCGACGCCTCCGCGAGCGGGTTGTCCCCAGCCTGTAACTACCCCCTTGATACCTGTCACACCCCGGTGGTTGGGTGTCGGCATGCCCTCCTCGACCACCCTCTCGACGCTCCCCGGCGACCGCCCGGTGCTGGCCTCCGACGTCCGCTGGGCGGCTCGGATCACCCCGGCGAGCCGGTTGGCTCGGCGTGTCGCACCCCCGCGCTTGGGTGTCGTCATGCCTCCCGCGACCGCCCTCCCGACGACCCCCGCCGCCCTCCCGGTGCTGGCTGCTGACGCCCGCGGTCCCTACGACGCCGGCGTGTCGGCTGCGACCGCCGACGACCTGGCGCTGATGGAGCGGGAGGCCGACCAGATCGACGCGTCTCGCCGTCGGTTGGTCTTGGCGCTGGCCCGCGTCGCCGACCGGCGTGACGGTGAGAAGGCGGTCGGCATGCCGATGGGCCAGCACCTCACCGTGATCACCAAGCAGGCCCGCGGGGCGATCGCCGCCATGCAGACCGTGGCCGACGTCATCCACGACCTGCCGGCGGTCTTCGCGGCATGGACCGCGGGCGAGGTCTCGTTCGACCAGGTCAAGGCGATCGCCTACCCGGCGGCCAGGGCCAGCAAGGAGCGGCGCCGGGAGCTGGACGAGGCGTTCGCCGCCAACGAGTACTGGACCTGCTGGGACCCCGACGCCATCGAGTACGAAGCCGAACGGATGCTGGAGGCCCTCGACACGGCCCGGCGCGAGCGGCGCCCCGCCGCCGAGCGCGTGCGCCGTGTGGCGGTGGCCCACGTGCTTTGCCTGCTGGACGAGCTGGAAGGCTCGTCGGCCCATCTGGAGATCGACGCCCTGCCCGCGGAGCTGCGCGAGCGCCTGGTCGGCAAGCGCGACCGCTACGAACGCGGCATCCGCGAGCTGATCGAGGCCGGGGTGCGGAGCGGCGAGTTCGCGCCGTGCGATCCCCGGCTGGTCACCCGGGCCATCCTG
>JBFJMP010000191.1:0-5399 GCA_041633895.1 Nitriliruptoraceae bacterium | reverse complement strand
GCATGACACCGGTGACGCCGACCTCCGACAACCGCGCGAGGTGGGACGCCGCCTCGTCGACCGTGCCGATCACCCAGCCGCCCGCCCGCATGCGCTCGACCCAGCCGTCGAGGTCGTCACCGGCGTCGGAGCGGTCCATGATCGCGCGGGCGCGGTCCTCCACCTCACCGGCCGTCTCCCCGACGACGCAACCGGTCATGATCGAGAAGCGGAGCGTGTCCACGTCGCGCCCCGCCGCCTGCCAGGCACGGGCGATGTTGTCGCGCCGCTCGACGACGACCTCGAACGGCGGGAACACCGTGTTGTACTCGTCGGCGTAGCGCGCGGCGAGGGCGGCGCTGCGTGGACCGGCCATCCCGCCCATGACGATCGGGGGGTGCGGTGACTGGACGGGGCGCGGCAGCGACCGCACCGCGTCGAGGCTCCAGTGCTCACCCGTGAAGCTGAACGGGTCCTCGCTCCACTGCCCGTGGATGATCGCGAGCTGCTCCTCGAGCATGTCCATGCGCTCACCCAGGGGCGGGAACCGGAACCCGTAGGCGGCGTGCTCGCGCTCCTGCCAGCCCGCGCCGATGCCGAGCTCGACGCGGCCCCCGCTGACGTGGTCCGCCGTGGTGACGACCTTGGCCAGCTCGGAGGGGTGGCGGAAGGTGACGGGCGACACGAGGGTCCCGAGGCGGATGCGTTCGGTGATCGCCCCGAGCGCGGACAGGGTGGCCCACGCATCCAGTGAGCCGCGGTCCTCGTAGCCCTGCACCGACGTGTAGTGATCCGAGCGGAAGAGACCGCGCAACCCGTGGTCCTCGCACGCCCTCGCGAGCGCCACCCACTGGTCCCAGGTCACGTCCTCCTGACCTTCGATCATGAGCGTGATGTCCATCGTGCGTCCTCTCGTCGGGACGCAGGCTACGGACCCACCGTCGGCTCGCTCGTCCAACCGGTCAGAACAGGACGGGCGTCGCCAGCAGTCCGTCTGCCTCGCACCGTCCGGTGACGGCCCGGCAGAACTCGACGACGTCCGAGGACACCGTCGGCCCGCCGCTGCCGCGACGGAACGATCCGCCCGCCGGCCCGTCGAGGTGCAGGACGAAGGGACGCCCGTGGTTGTCCGCCCACTCCGCCACGGCGTCCGCGACCACGAGGCGGTCGACCTCGTCGTCGAGCATCGGGTCGCGGTCGGTGGCGCGCGCGATGTCGATGCGGTGCATGAGGACGTCGCGGGTCAGGATCACGTCGTTGAGATGACGCAGCGGCACGGACGGTGCCAGGCCCTCCGGCAGGGAGCCGACCCCGGCGGCGATCGGGACGGGGATGCGCCCCAGGAGTCGCGGCAGCGTCGTCCGCTTGCGGACCGCGGCGGGGGCGATCGCCCGGAGCGCCTCCACTCGTTGCTGCGGTGACAGGCCGGCGTGGTCGCGGACCTGCAGGTCGTTCATCGCGTCCATCTCGTTGCCGTCGAACGACTCGGCATGGCCCTTGCCATACCGGAACTGTCGCGCCATCTCCCGGAGGGAGGCATGGCCCTTGGCCGCGCCGATGAGGTGACCGACGATGTCGGCCACGTCCCAGGCCGCGCAGTCCGTCGGACGCGACCAGTCGTCGCCGTCGAGCTGTTCGAGGAGTGCGAGCATCCGCTCGTAGACCGACGTCGCGACCGCGGCTGCGTCGCCGTGCTGGATGCGTGAGGAGCCGTCGGCTGCCATGGTGTCGTTCATCGTTCGTCTCCCGTGGTGTCGATGTCTGCGAGGAACATCCGGACGGCGCGGGGCAGGAGGTCGACCCACCGGCGCGTCGTCGGTTCGTTGGCGACCTGCTGGGCGACGAGGCCGGTGGCGAGCGCCGTCCAGAGGTCGAGGTCCTCCTGTGCGGTGATGCCGACGTCCGCCATGTGCGCCCGCATCCGGTCGTAGCTGGCGACCGCGACGGCGTAGGCCTCCGTCGAGGGCTCCCAGCCGGGCAGGACGCGCGTGTAGAGCAACTGGTAGCGGGCCAGGTCCTCGAGGCAGAACGCGACCCACGTCTCCATGGCCCTCACGAGGACCGCCGCCGACTCGCCCGCCGTGTCGAGGTCGGCGAGGCGGCGGTCGAGGTCGGCGTAGCCCTGGATGAACATCGCATCGAGGATCGCGCCCTTCGATTCGAAGTGCGTGTACAGCGACGGCGCCCGCATCCCGACACGGCGCGCGATCTCGCGCAGCGACAGCTCGCCGATGCCGGACTCGTGCGCGACGTCCCATGCGGCGGCGAGGATCGCTTCGCGGGTGCGTTCACGCTGTTCCGTTCGAGGACTGGCGACAGCCACCCTGTCTTCCTAACGTCGTTCGGATCTCCTAACAGTGTTAGTTCTACGCCGCTCGGATGCGCTCGTCAAGTGGCGAGTGCCGGGACAGACGGAACACGGACCCGTGGCGGCCCGTTCCCCCACTGGCGCTGGAATCGCCAGCCGCCCGCCCCTCCACGTCCACCGGAGCCCTCATGCGCCGCCCCGTCCTGCTCGTCGCCGCCGCAGCGCTCACTCTGGTCCTGTCCGCCTGCAGCGGTGACGACACCGCGACGAGCACCGTCCTGCCGATCGACGACGTCCTGGCAACCGAGATCGTCGTGACGCCCGACCCGTCCGGAACCTTCGCGGTGCTGGAGGTCGACACCGACATCCCCCTCGCGTGCAGCGTCGTCTTCGGCACGTCCGAGGCGTTCGGCCTGATCGCCACCGACGACGACATGGCAGGCGGCGCCCACACCGACCACCAGCCACGGATGCAGGGCCTGGCCCCGGACACGACCTACCTCTACCGACTCCAGGGTTCCGATGCCGCCGGCAACCTCTACCAGTCCGAGGTGATGACCTTCACGACGCCAGCCGCGACGGCGGTCGAGCGTCCGGGTCGCAACGTCGCCCCGGACGCGACGGTCGTCGCCGTCTCGTCCGAGTTCTCGGACGCCTTCGCCGCAACCAACGCCATCGACGGTGATCCTGCGACCGAGTGGTCGACCGCCGGGGACGGCGACGACGCGTCGATCACCATTGACCTCGGTGTCGTCACCGACATCGTCGGGTTCGGGTTCCAGAGTCGCGAGATGTCGGACGGCACCGCCATCGTCGAGTCGTTCACGGTGACCGTGGACGACGGCGAGACCCTCGGCCCGTTCGTGGCAGGCACCGGGCTGTCGATCGTCGATGCTGCCGCGTCCGGGCAGGTCCTGCGCATCGACGCCGTGACGACCACGGGGGGCAACACGGGCGCGGTCGAGGTCGAGGTGTACGCCGAGGGGTGACGGCCACCTCGCCACCACATCGATGACCGTCGGTGTGACAACCTTTCGGGTGTGCCGTGCGTCGGACGGGGTGGAGGCGCCCCGACCCGGCAACGTGTCGGCACACGGGCGACAACCGCGATGGGAGTTGACGTGCTGACGATGGGGCGCGCGGCCACCGAGCCGTCGTTCGCGCTCGTCTTCAATGAACATCATCGGCGTGCCGTCGGCCTGGCCTACCTGCTGACCGGCGATCCGCACCAGGCCGAGGACGTCGTGTCCGACGCGATGGCCAAGGTCTACGTGCAATGGCGCCGCAAGCCCATCGACGACATCGGCGCCTACATCCGCCGGGCCGTCGCCAACCAGGCGAACTCGTTGCTGCGCCGGCGCTACCTCGAACGTCGTGAGGCGTCGCGTCGCACCGGTGACGCGCGGGGCGTCCGGATGGTCGACGAGCACGCAGCCGACCACGACGCGGTGTGGCGGGCGATCCAGTCGTTGCCCACGCGGCAACGGCAGGTCGTCGTCCTGCGCTACTACGAGGACCTGTCCGAGGCCGAGACGGCCGACCTGCTCGGCATCTCCCGCGGGACGGTGAAGTCGTCGCTGTCGCGAGGACTGTCCCGCCTCGAGGAGTTGCTCGGGGACGACAACACCCAGGCCACCCCGGGAGGTGACCGCTGATGGACCGCAACCCCTTGGAAGACCGCATCCGCGAGTCGTTGCAGGCACGCGCCGACGACGTGCGGGCGACGCCGCAACTCTGGGAGCAGGTGGCCGAGCGCGCGAACCGTCGGTCGCGGCGGCTGTGGGCTGCGCGCCTCGGCCAGATCGCCAGCGGACTCGCCGTCGGCGCCATCGTGGCGTTCGGCGTGGTCCAGCTGACCTCCTCGCCCCAGTCGGTCACCATCGACCCGGCCGGCCCGGCCCCGTCCGATTCCGCCAGCCCCACGCCCGAGCCCTCGGCCACGGTCGACCCGAGTCCGGAACCGACCGTTGAGCCAACCGGCCCCCCGACCGCTGCCGACGCCCCGCGCGTCGTGGCAACCGACGGGCGGCTGTTGTTCGAGGTGGACCCGGCGACCGGCCTCGCGATCCGGGACCTCCGGATGCTCGACGGCGCTCCGGAGGGAACGGTCATCGGTTCGGTCGCGGTGCGCCCCGATGCCGGCGACGACCTCCTCACGGCCGCCATCACCATCGCCGCCGACGGGAACGCGTGGGAGGTGCAGATCATCTCCTGGGATCGCGACGGCGCGATCGACGGGTCGTACCGCGTCCCGCAGGTGATCGCCGACGCCGGGGAACCCGCTCCCACGGTGACGTGGAGCGAGGACGGCACGTTCGTCGCGTGGACCACGCGTGCGGGTGCCGACGCCGACGACCTCGTCCTGTTCGACTGGGCCGACCACGCCGTGTCCGGCTCCCAGCGGGCCGTCTCCTACAGCCTGCCTGCCGACCTCACCGCTCCGCAGGACGTCGCCTCGTGGCGCGGCAAGGCGTTGGACGGACCCAGCGCCGTCAGCCTCGTCGGCCCGCAGGGAATCACCCGCGCCAACCTCGACGCGCCCGACCCGGACAACTGCCCGTTCCCCGGCGAGGACTGCTCGCGCGAGCCCCGCCTGATCGGGTTCGAGCCGTTCGCCTTCGAGGGCGGGGCGCCGGTGGCCGTCGGCGTCCTCGGCAACGGCATCGAGGTGGCGCTGGTCGCCCGGGCCGGCACGACCCAGGACGCCGAGGGCGCGACGCTCGTGTTCGTCGCCGACCCCATGAGCGACACCCAGCGGACCCTCGAGCTGCCGAAGCTGACCGAGGGCACCGCATCGCCGTTGGACGCCTGGATGACCGTGCAGGGAGAGTGGATCACGGCAGGCTTCGGTGACCGCACCTTCCTGGCTCGGATCACCGGCGACACGGTCGAGAACCTGACCGTGGCCGCCGTCGTCGAGCTGCCCCCCGACACCACGGCCGCCGGACCCCGCTGACCCTGGCGCTTCTCGGCGGCCTCAACCCTGTGGGCGCCAGCGGAAGCGGGATGATCGTGTGGGCCTCGCGACCCACGGGGTGGCCGGCGGTGGCGGCGCCGAACCGCCGGGGACCCGGTCATGGGCCGAGCGATTGAACTCCGCGGAGGCGTGACG
>JBFJMP010000190.1:0-5427 GCA_041633895.1 Nitriliruptoraceae bacterium | reverse complement strand
GAGCGCTGCCTCGCCGCCGAGCAGGTGGACCACCCGTTGGGCCGGCAGGACGCGGCGCAGTTCGGCCTCGACCTCGGGCAGCAGGGCATCCGTACGCGTCAGCAGCAGCGGTGCGTCCTCGGCCACGGCGAGTGGCGTGCCGGCCAGGGCGTCGGCGAACTGGTCACCGCGGGCGAGCACGACGGCGCTCGCGCTGCCGTCGGTCGGGAACTGGGCCCGCGACACCTCGACGCCGGTGGCGTAGCGGTCGTTGCCGAAGATGCGTTCGATCGTGATCAGGTCCGTCGGACGCTCCGGGGGCTCGGACACGTCGCCGACGTCCACGCGGACCGCTGCGACGGCGGAGCCGTTGCCGGCCTCGTCGCGGGCGCGGACCAGCAACCAGTGCGTTCCGGGCGGGACCGGCGCCGTGACCAGGCCGTCGGTCGTCCCGGCCATGGACGGGACGGCGGGGTCGCCGTCCTGGGCCAGGGGTGTGGCGTCGTCCCACGTCTGGGCGGCGGACGATGCCAGGCGCAGGTCGTAGCCGGATGCCGCGCCGCAGGAGCGGTCGTCACCGGTCGCGGTGAGCGTGACGAGCAGTCGACGGTCCTCGTCGGGCGCCGCCTGCAGGCCGCTGAGCGGCCCCGGCCGGACCGCGTCGACGGTGTCGTTGCCCGAGTTGTGGGGGTCGTGGCCGTACTCGGGCCACTGGGTCAGGGCGTCGCACAACGACCCGCTGCCGGCGACCATCCCGGTGGGGTGCAGGCGCAGGTAGCCCTCGCGGGTGACCGACGTCAGATGGGCCTGCCGATCCGCCGTGGGGCCGGCACCCACGGTGGGTGCCATGACGATCCACCCACCGGTGAAGTGGCGCGTCGCGAACATGGACGTGTCGGTGTTCCCGGCAGCGACGAGGTCGCCGACGGCCGTGCCCTGCAGGACCTCGGCCAGTCCGTCGCCCGTGACGTCGGCGATCGTGGGGTGGCTGAAGAACTGCAGGTCGTTCACCTCGATGGGGGAGGTGGGGTCCATGCGCCCGGTCGTGGGGTCCCAGATGTTGATGTGGTCCTGGCCGCCCAGTTGCTGGGCCTCCAGCACGACGTCGAGCACGCGCCGCAGGCCGGCGGAGGCCCCGACCACGCTCGCTGAGTCACCGCCGTCCAGCGAGTCGGCGGCCATGCCGCCCAGCGCGACGTAGGTCGGCAGGTCGGTCCCGAGCGTGATGACCGTCGCGGTGGCCTGCAGGGCGAGACCGGCGAAGGCCGCACGTGCGACGTCGCCGCCCAGACCGAGGATCAGCGTCGGCAGGGTGGCCTGGATGGTGGTCACGGCCGAAGCCACGAGGCTCGCCGCGCCCGGCGTGGTCGTCGCGAACGTCCGGTCTCCGCCGCTGCCGGTGCCCAGGTGGCTGGTCCCGTCGTGGTCGAACAGGTAGCCGGGACCTGCGGCGGATGCGGCGGCGATCTCGAGCGTCCCGTCGCCGTCCGCGTCGAACAGGACCGCCTGGGTGTTGGGGCCGGCCGCGACGTACGGGAGGAGGTTCGTCACGAGCAGCGACAACGACACCGGCCAGCCCGCGGCGTAGGCCTGGTCGTGGACGTGCGGCGTCGCGTCGGTCGCCGCCGTCCCGGCCGTGTCGGCACCGGTGTGGTGCAGGACGTACAGGCGCGTGTTGCCGGGATCGATCAGCCCGGACTGGGCCAGCACGCCGACCAGCGGATCGGTCTCCTGCGCGGCATTCGGGGGTTCGACGTACTCCTCGTTGACCCCGATCACGACCTCCAGGTCGCCGTCGCCGTCGACGTCGCCCAGCGACGGAGACACCAGAACCTTCGACCCGATGGCCTGGTTGGCCTCCTCGGCGTAGGTCCAGAACCGGGTCTGCGGGTCCATCGCCGCGACCTTCGTCGGATCACGGAGCACGACCGGCCAGCCGTCGACGAGGGTCCCGTCGGCGTGCCAGGCGTAGACGTGCGAGTCGTTGGCCCCGCTGACGATCTCGAGTCCCGGCGTGGTGGGGTCGAGGTCACCGACGGCCGGGGCGGAGTTGATGCCCCAGTCACGGCCGTTCCAGCGGTCGCGCTTGGGGCCGCCGTCCGCCGGACCGGTGACGGCCTCGACCTCGTCGTCGTCGCAGCGGCCGTCCCCACCGGCCGCGGTCCCGCGACCCTCGCAGGACACCTCCTTGGACAGGCCGAGGTCGACGCGCACCGGGAACCCGGCGCGCGGTGTGCCGTCGTGCTCCCACACGTGCAGGCGCCCGTCCATGTCGCCGATCGTGACCTCCATGGTCCCGTCGTCATCGAGGTCCGCGACCGCGAGGGTGCCCAGCAGGATGCCGGTGGCGACGTCGTCCACGACCTCGCCGCGCGTGTACGCGTTGTCGACCGGCGTCGTGCCGTCGCCCGCGGTGTGACGCACGATCCCGGCGTACGGGTCGGTCAGCACCGGCCAACCGGGGAGTTCCGTGCCGCTGGCCACGTCCGTGAAGGCGTGCACCACGCCGTCGGAGGTCGGCAACAACAGTTCGTCGACGCCGTCGCCGTCGAGGTCGTGGTACGACGGCGAACCGCCGCCGCCCGCGTAGCGGCCGAGGGCGTCGCCGTTGAGGCGGTCGACCATCCCGGCGCCCGGGGCGTCCGGGGCGGGGATCCCGAGGTCGTCGCGCATGACCGCCTCGGTGGCGGGGTAGACGTCGATCTGCTTCTGGTGGACGGCTTCGTTGTTCACGTCGTCCGCCGCGTTCACCGGGTGCGCGAGGACACGCAGGCGGAGGCGGATCGCGTACTGCTCGGGCTGGAACTCCGACGTCGGGTCCTCTGCCCCGGTGAACGGGTTCGGCGTGCCGGCCAGGGCGTCGGCCAGTTCGCCGACCGGAATGCGTGCGAGTTCGCCCTCGACGGCGGAGGTCAGGCCCTCGGCGCGGGCGACCTCGGTCCACGGGCCGCCCGAGTCCTCCTCGCTGTCGCCGATGGCGTCGAGCGAGGCATCGCCCTGGACGTGCGGGGCGTACTCGAGGACCCAGTCGAACGTCCCGCCGGCGGCGGTGACGCGGTTGGCGGCAGCGCGGCCATGGATCACGACGGCGTCCGGGTCAGCGGGGTCGTCGGGCAGGACGAGGGTGCCGTCGGGGCGGTAGCCGTACTGGCCCCACCAGCGCGGCCACTGGACGTCGGCCTCGGGCGGGATGCGGTCCTGTGCGGACAACGGCGAGCTGCCGACGCCGTACTCGCCGGCGGCCGGCAGGTACTCGACGTCGTCGACGCCGTCCTGGCCCTCGAGGCCGATCATGCGCACGAGCGTGGCCGCGTTGGAGCGGCCGTACCCGGTGAAGTAGTCCCAGCCACGGGTGGTCGTGTAGCGCTGCGACAGCGGGATCGTGGTGGCGTAGTCGTCCGGTGGCGCCAAGGGGGCCAGCACGTCGTCGGGGGTGTCGTCACAGAAGTCGTGGTCGGGCTGGGTCGGGTTGCCACAGGTCGAGGCGAAGTCGATGTCGTCCGCCGACAGGCGCCACAGCTGCATGGCCTCCTCCGCCGACAGGGGGAAGGCGGCCGCGTCGCCGTCGTCGTCGAGGTACGGCGTCATGGCTCCGCGCTCGATGGCGTTCAGCGCGGCCGAGTAGAGGAGCCCGGAGTAGCCCGACGAGCGCCCGGTCGCCTCCGACGAGCACGACGAGGACGGCACGGCGATGTACATGTACCCGCCGAAGTTCGTGCACCCGTTGAAGTACAGGGTGGACTGCGGGAGGGTGGTCGGCAGCGACGCGTCGACGATCGAGTTGACCGGCATCGTGTGGTCGTACGCGGCGGGCCACATGTGGTGGCCGGCGGCCTCGTCCGCCATCGACGCGTTCACGATCACGCCGTTGCGGTACGCGTGGTCGACGGCGGCCTGTCCGAACGAGGTGTGGTTCAGCGTGCCGAGCGCCTCCTGCACCACCGACGCCCCGTTGTCGACCGCGTACACCACGGCCTCGGCGAAGTGGTTGACGTCGGCGACGAACGAGTCGCCGACGCGCATCGACATGACCATGCAGTTCGGGCAGGTGCCCTCCTCGAGGTTCGCCTCGCCGCCCGAGTCCTCGGCCTCCCCGGTCCCGTGGCCGTAGTCCGTGTCGTCCTGCGGGTTGTTGTCGTCCTCGAAGAAGTCCCAGCCCGAGATGTCGTCCACGTAGCCGTTGCCGTCGTCGTCCACCCCGTCGGAGAACGTCCGGATCAGGTCCTCCGGGTCGATCACCCCGTTCCCGTTGAGGTCGTCGACACGCGGGTCCGACCAGAAGTCGACGACGTTGAACATCCCGTCGGGCACGCCGTCCGCGACGCCGTCCGCGTCCTGGTCGCCGTCGACGTCGTAGCCGTTGAAGTGGGTGTCGTCCGGGTTGAGGCGCTCACCCTCTGCGTCCTGCGGACGTGGGAGTTCGTGGCGGTTCACGAAGTGCTTGCGGACGAGGTCCTCGCGCCCCGCCTCCTCCCAGCGGATGCCGGAGTCGAGCACGGCGATGACGACGTCGGGGCGGCCGGTCGTGACTTCCCACGCCCGGTTGAGGCTCGCGCCCTTCACCCCGAAGAACTCGTGCGGGTCCCACGCGACCTGCGGGTCACCGTCGGGGTCCCGCCAGTCGGTGAACTTCCAGTCGTTCTCGCAGTCGAACGTGGTCGGCAGGTCGTTGTCCGACGCGTTGCCGTCGTCGCACGAGCCGTTGTCGATGAAGGTCGTGGCGGGGTAGTCGCCCACGCCCTCGACCGGTGGCGTCGGGAACGGGGCCTCCGCCATCGCCGGGACGGCCGGGGCCAGCAGTCCCACTGCCAGGGTGGTGACGACGAGGCGGCGCAGGACGAGACGACGTGCAGACATGCGGAGGGCTCCCGATCGTGACCCCGACTCCCGCGGGGATCGCTTGGAGGTTCGCCGCCAGCCGGTTCGATCCTGCCCGGTATGCCGGGTCGCGAGGGGGACGCGGTGCAGGCGCTGGCGAGTGGGCGCTGGGACGGGTTCGCGCACCGGTGGCCGCACAGCGAACGGGGCGCTGGGCGCCGTTGCCGCGCGGGCCTAGCGTGGGAATGTCGTCCATGTCCGGTGGACGCGGGATCGAGCGGGGGCCGATCGTGCAGGACACCAACCGCGTCATTGCCGCGATCACGGTCGCACTGTTCCTCGTTGCCGCCACGGTCATGGTCGCGCTGGCGGACATCCCGGGGGAGCAGGAGCTCGGCGGCTCGCTGACGGGGCCGTGCGAGGGCACCGCCGACGTCGCGGACGGGCCGTTCCTCGATCCGTCCGAGTCGGCAGGGATCTACACCATCCCGATCGACGGCTCGGCGGACTACTACGGCGGGGTGTCCGGGCCGTCCGACGGTGACGAACGCCCCGAGGCCAACGGCAAGGTCGAGGTCGAGACTCCGCCCCTGTTCCCCAACATCGCGGTCGGGGGGGCCTGGCCCGGTG
>JBFJMP010000189.1:0-5432 GCA_041633895.1 Nitriliruptoraceae bacterium | reverse complement strand
CGAGGTGGTGGGGCCACATCAACAAGCGCGTGTTCAACCCGCGCGCCATCGCCAGCGGGAAATGGCCCGTGCTGACCCACACCGGGCGCACGTCGGGAACGGTCTACCGGACCCCGATGGACGCCCACCCCGTCGACGGCGGCTACCTCTTCGTCCTGGTCTACGGGCCCGACTCGGACTGGGTCCAGAACGTGCTCGCAGCCGGCCAGGCCAGCCTCCGGGTCGAGGGCAGGGACGTGGACCTCACGGCACCACGGCTGATCGGTGAGGCCGAGGCGTTCGGGGCCCTGCCTGAGGACGTGGCACGCCCGCCGAAGCTCCTGCGGATCACCAACTTCCTCCGCATGGACGTGGCCACGCCCTGACGACGGCATCCGCCGTCGACCCGAGGCGCCTCAGGACACTGACGCCGGCAGGGTCATGATCTCGGATCCGTCCTCGGTGATGGCGATCGTGTGCTCGCTGTGTGCGGTGCGGCAGCCGGTGACGCTGCGCAGCGTCCAGCCGTCGGCATCCGTGACAAGCTCGGCCGTGTCGGCCATGACCCATGGCTCCAGGGCCAGCAGCAGCCCCGGACGCAGCTTGTAGCCGCGCCCCGGACGACCGACGTTGGGGATGTGCGGGTCCTGGTGCATCGTCGACCCGACCCCATGGCCACCGAACTCGGTGTTGATCGGGTAGCCCGCCTCGCCGAGGACCGTGCCGATGGCGTGGGAGATGTCGCCGATGCGGGCGCCGGGTCGCGCCACTGCGATGCCTGCCGCCAACGCGCGCTCCGTGGTCTCGATCATGGCGACGTCCTCGTCGGACCGCGGATCACCGATGATGAAGCTGATCGCCGAGTCGGCCACGACGCCGCCCAGGGACACGGCGAGGTCGAGGGTGAGCAGGTCACCGTCCTCGAGCGCCCGGTCGTGCGGCAGGCCGTGGAGCACGGCGTCGTTCACGGACGTGCAGATGTGGTGCCCGAACGGGCCACGCCCGAAGGGCGGCGCGTAGTCGACGTAGCAGGACGTCGCCCCGGCCTCGTCGATCATCGCCCGGGCCCAGCCGTCGATGTCGAGCAGGTTCGTGCCGACGGCGGCTTGCGTCCTTGCCGTCTGCAGGATGTCCGCGACCAGCGCGCCCGCCTCACGTGCGCGGGCACGTTGCGCCCGACTCACGACCTCGATCATGCGATCCTCTTCCTCCGCCTGCGGCACGGTCGGCGGCGACCGACACTACTCGCCCCGACGCCGGCCCCTCCGGCCGCGACGGGACGTGGGCCCCTCGATGGTCGGCCGCGACTGTTAGCGTGGCGCGACGAGGCGAGGGGCCACACGTGCGGATTCGTGCCAACATGGGAACAGCCGCGCTGGTGGCGGCGGTGATGCTCGTCCCGGCCGTGGGGACGGCGGCGCCGTCGGACGCCGGGGACGCACCGGGGGGCGAGTGCCGGCTGCCCCGGGATCCGGGCATCGGCAACGAGTCCGAGGGACTGACCGACTACGACCGCTGGGACGACCCGGTCGGCACCGTCGACGCGGTGATGCTGTTCGTCGACTTCCCCGACGCGCCGAGCCTCCCCGGCGAACTGACCTCCGACTACTTCGGCGGTCCAGGCGCCCTCTTCGAGGACGCGCCGGGCTGGGTTGCCGACGCCTCGTTCGGCGCGACGGCGCTGGACATCGCCACACCGATCGACGGCTGGCTGCGGATGCCGGCCAACCAGGGCGACTACGGCTTCCCGTTCGACCATGACGAGCACAAGGCCTACGTGCGCGCGGCCGTCGAGGTCGCCGACGCAGCGGGCGTCGACTTCTCGCCATACCAGGTCGTGTACGTCGTGCCGACGTCGAACGCGGACGCCATCGCCTGGTCCCCCGCCCTCATCATCGACCCCGGGTTCGGGATCGAGGTCGACGGCGTCGAGCTACGACACGCGGCCACCTTCGGGCAGGACATGTTCCACTGGGGCCACAAGGTCCTCGTCCACGAGACCGGCCACCTGTGGGGCCTGCCCGACCTGTACGCGTACGACCCGGGCGGGGGCTCGGCCCACCAGTTCGTCGGCGAGTGGGACATCATGGGGCTGATCAGCGGTCACGCCCCCGACCTGCTGGCGTGGCACAAGTGGAAGCTGGGGTGGGCCGACGGCGACCGGTTCGCCTGCCGGAGGTGGGACGGGACGACGAGCCATCGACTGGTCCCCGTCGGCTCCACGGACGGGACCCTCGCCGCCGTCGTGCGCACCGGGTCGGACACCGCGTACGTGGTGGAGAACCGACAGCAGCTCGGGCTGGACGCCGGCGCGTGCACCGCCGGGGCGCTCGTGTACGCGGTCGACGCGAGCGTGTGGGGGGGCGACGGACCCGTCCACGTCACCGATGCGAACCCCGCCACCTCGGAGTGTGGCGATCCGTTCGGCGACGCCCCGTTCGCGGTCGGGACCTCGTTCGTCGACGACAGCGCTGGCGTGCGCATCGACGTCACCGGGACGGACGGCGACGACCTGCTCGTGGACGTCACGCTGACCGGGTACGGACAGCCGGTCGTCGGTCCGGCCTACGACCACGCGGCCGGGGACGGCCGCATCACCACGGCGATCGAGGTCGCTCGCATCCACCACGCCCCGGGCTCGGCACCACCGGTCCTCATCGCGCGCGCCGACAACTACGCCGACGCCCTGACGGGTGCCGTGCTCGCCCACCACGTCGGCGGCCCGGTCCTGCTGTCACCGCGGACGGGTCTGGACAGCCGCGGGGACGTGGCGTCGTTCATAAGCGAGCTCGGCGCCACGACCGCACACGTGCTTGGCGGCGAGGGGGCGCTGAGCCCCCAGGTCGAGGCCGACCTCCGGGCGGCGGGGATCACCACGATCGAACGCATCGCCGGCGCGGACCGGTACACCACGGCTCGGAAGGTCGCCGAAGAGGTGACCGGCGGCACGGCCACCACCGCCTACCTGACCGAAGGCGCGAACGTCGTTGCCACGCGCGGATGGCCCGACGCGCTGTCGGTGTCCGGCCTCGCCGCGTGGCAGGGGCGACCGATCCTGCTGACCCTGCGCGACCGCCTCCCCGAGGCGACGGCCAGCACCATCCGCGACATGGGGATCACCGAGGTCGTCATCGTCGGCGGTGAAGGGGCGGTCGGTCCTGCGGTGGTCGATGCGTTGGACGCGCTCAACGTGTCGGTCGAGCGCGTGTCGGGCCCGGATCGCTTCGCCACCTCGGTGGCCGTCGCGAAACGCGCCGCCACCGCGGGCATGACGCCTGCTGACGTGTTCGTGGCCACGGGCCTGGCGTTCCCGGACGCACTGGTCGCCGGTCCGGCCGTGGCGGCAGCCGGCGGGACGATGGTGCTGGTGCACGGCACGAACGCGTCCGGGGCGCCGGCATCGATGGACTGGTTCCGGTCGGTCGTCGGCGAGGTCCAGCGGGTGTGGTTCCTCGGGGGCGACGCCGCGGTCACCCCTGCCGTCCGTGACGCCGTCCAGGACATCCTGGGCTGACTCACCCGTCGGCGACCACGCCGTCGGTCGGGTCCCAGTCGTAGGCGAGGCGTGCGGCCGTGCGGACGGCGAGGTCCCGCGACACCAGCCGCTCCACGAGGTGCAGGGCCATCGCGAGGCCGCTGGACAGCCCACCCGCGGTGACGACGTCGCCGGCGTCCACCCAGCGGGCCGCATGGGTTCGCTCGTCGCCGATGAGGGCTGCCAACTCCTCGAGGTCCTCGTGGTGCGTGGTCGCCGGCGCACCCCCGAGCACGTCGGCATGGGCCAGCAGCAGGGCACCCGTGCACACCGACGCGAGCAGGTCCGTCGCCTCGGCACCGGCACGAACGGCATCCAGCAGCTCGTCGTCGGCGACGGCGCGGTCCACGTCGATGGTCCCCGGCACGATGAACACCTCGGACGGGCCGGGCGTGGCCGCCGCCTCCAGGACCATCCCGCCGTAGGCGGACAGGCGCCCCGGCCGCGGCGCCACCAGCCGGACGTCGAACGGTGCCGGTTCGCCGTCCGCGACGAGGATCCGGTTCGCCGTGAGGAACACCTCGTAGGGCCCGCCGACGTCGAGCAGGTCGACCCCGTCGAACAGCAACAGCGCGATCCGCATCCCGGCCTCCCGCTCGGCGGTGGTTGACCGGATGATCCTAGGCCCGGCCGTGCCTCGCCCGGCGGGCCGACCGCGGTGTCAGGAGCACATCGGGGCGAAGGTCAGGCCGGCCCCGAGGGCGTGCTCGATGATGCGCGGCAGGGCGGCCAACGTCTGGCTGCGGTCGCCGCCGGCGTCGTGGAGCAGGATCACCGAACCCGGACCCAGATCGGTCGTGGCCGCGGCGACGATCGCGTCGGTGCCGGGGCGGTTCCAGTCGCGTGTGTCGTGGGTCCACATCGCCGTCCGCAGCCCGCGGCTCGCGAGGCGTCCGACCGTCTCGTCGTCGAACCTCCCGAACGGCGGCCGGACGCAGGCGACCGGGACGCCCGACAACTGCTCGAGCAGGGCGTTCGCCCGGTCCACTTCGTCCACGAAGGCGCGGTCGCCCATGCCGGGCAAGGACTGGTGGCTCCACGTGTGGCCGGCGACCTCGTGACCGGCGGCGACGATGGCCCGGACCATGTCCGGGTGTGCCTCGGCCTGCGACCCGAGCACGAAGAAGGTCGCGCGGATGTCGTAGCTGGCGAGGATGTCCAGCACCATGGGCGTCAGGGTCGGCGACGGGCCGTCGTCGAACGTCAGCGAGATCACGCCCCGCCCGTCGCGGACATGGGGCCCGGCCACGGTGCGCAGCAGGCCCTGGCCGCTGTCGGTCGGCTGTGCTGGGGCGGGTGCCGGCTCGGGCTGCACCGGTGCCGGGTCCGGCACCGGGACGGGCTCCGCCGACGGCGTGGGCGGGGACGGGTCCGGCGTCGGCTCGGGCGCAGGAGCGAGGACGGGCTTGGGGACGACGCTCACCGTCACGACCGGCCCGGGCTGACGGGCTGCTCGCGCCTCGTCCCAGGACGAGGCGGCAGCCGTCAGCAGGACGGCGATGGAGGCGACAGCGAGGATGCGGTTGCGGGTGACGGACACGGGAGGTTCTCGAACTCGGGGTCGCACGCGCGACACGTTCGGGGTTGGACGCCGACTCCGCGGAGTCGGTTGCAGCGTCGTCCGATCTGCCCAGGTTGCTTGCTCATAATTCCTCTGCGTGAAACACTGTTGCACCTATCGGTACAAGGAGAGTCGTGGAGCGCGCCCTCGTGTCGACACCGGTCGGCCACATCCACCTTCGGCTGGACGGCGACCCCGGCGCGCAGCCGACGGTGCTGCTGATCCATCAGAGCCCGTCGTCGGCTCGCATGTGGCTACCGGTCATGGCCGAACTCGCGCCCGACATCCGCACCTGCGCGGTCGACCTGCTCGGGTACGGCGAGTCCGATCCGCCGGCCCGACAACTCAGCCTCGAGG
>JBFJMP010000188.1:0-5442 GCA_041633895.1 Nitriliruptoraceae bacterium | reverse complement strand
TGCGCGTCGTGCTGCTCACGGACGGGGAGGCCTCGATCGGCACCGGACTCGCGGAGGCCGAGATCGGGCGGCGTCGCCGGGCCGAGGCCGCGGAGTCCGTCCGCCGGCTGGGCATCACGTCGGAACTCGTCGCCCTGGGCCTCCCGGACGGCGACCTCGGTGCGGCAGTCGGCGACGCGGTGGCCGCCCTGGCCGGCCTCGCTGCGGAGCTGCGCCCCGACGCGGTCTTCACGACGTGGCTCGGGGACGGGCACGGCGACCATCAGGCGTCAGCCCACATCGCTGCCGGCTTGCCGCTCGACGACGACGTCGAGGTGTGGGGCGGGGACGTGTGGACGCCGCTCCCGCCCAACCAGCTCGTGCCCCTCGACGACGACGCCGTCGCCGCGAAGCAGGACGCGATCGCCGCCCACCAGACGGCCGCGAAGGCGTTCGACACGTCGGCCGTGCTGGCGCTGGACCGCTACCGGTCGGTGCAGGGGCTCGCGGGTGCCGGCCATGCGGAGGGCTTCCTCGTCACCGACGCGGCCACCCTCCGGCGCTGGATCGCGGACGACCAGTGAGCGCCGACGTCGCGGCGCGTCGGCGGCGGCTCTGGCACGTCGCCGGGTGGGTCCTGTCGGCTGCCACGATCGTCGCGGTGGGCCTGCTCCTTCGTGGTCGGTTCGACGAGGTGCGCTCAGCTGATGTCGTGCCGCCCGCGTGGGCGATGGTCGTCGCGGTTCTCGTGAACATCGTCGGCAACGGCGTCCTCGTCAGCGCCTGGCAGCGCATCGTCCGGCTCGTGGGGCCTCGACTGGACTGGGTGACCGCGGCCGCGATCTGGGCGCCCTCCCAGTTGGCGCGGTTCACGTTGGCCGTGGCGCAGGTCGGGGCGCGGGCGGCCCTGGCAGCCCGACACGGGGTGACGCTGACCTCGGGTGCCGTGACCACGTTGGTCGAGATCGGGTGGACGGCGGCGATCAACCCGCTGCTGATCCTCGCGACGTGGACGGCGTGGTCCGGCCCGGCCTCGTCGCTGTCGTGGGTCCCCGCGGTCGCCGTCATCCCCGCGGGCGTGCTCGTCCTCGGCGTGTTGGACCCGGTGCGCCTGCTGCAGTTGGTGGCGTGGGGCCTGCGCCTGCCGGGCCTGCGCCGGTTCGGTGCCCGCCACGCCACACGCGTGGACGAGATCGAGATCGACCGTGGCGCCGCCCTGCGGCTCACGGGCCTCTACGTGCTGAACAACGGCCTGCGACTGGTCGCGTTCCTCGTCATCCTCGGGGCCGCAGGCGGCACGGAGGCCGTCGGGGCAGCGGCCGTCGGGGCGTTCGCGTTGGGCCAGTTCGTGGGACGGCTGGCACTCTTCGCACCCGGCGGCATCGGCCCACGTGAGGGCGCGACGGCACTGGTCCTCGCACCGCTCGTGGGCAGCGGCCCGGCGCTCGGCGTCGTGGCCTTCACCCGGCTGGCCGAGTTGGCCGGCGAGATCGCCTTCCTCGGCATCGCGGTCGTGGCCGACCGTCGCCGCCGCACCGACAACCGACAACCGGAGCACTCCGATGCCTGACCACGTCCGCAGGGCAACCCCGGACGACGCCGAGGCGATTGCCGACCTGATCGGGGAGGTGTTCCCGGCGAACCCGAAGGCCGACCCGGCCGTGCTGCGCTGGCAGTACTGGGACAACCCGTTCGGGGAGCCCTCGTCCTGGGTCGTCGAGGACGCCGGGCGGATGGTCGCCCACTACACGGCATTCGCGCTGCCCGGCCTCGTCGGCGGGGAGTCGGTCACCTTCCTCAAGTCCGCCGACGCGGCAACGCTCGAGTCGCACCGTGGGCAGGGCATCTTCCCGGACCTCGTCCAGCGGGTCACCGCCGACGCCGAGGAGCGGGGCATCCCGGTGACGCTGTACAGCCCGTCCAACCCGTCGTCGGCCAGCCCGCTGCGTCGCGTCGGGATGGTCGACGTGGTCGACGTGCCGGTGCGGGTCGCCCCGCGCGACATCGGGACGCTGGCCGGACGCATCCGTGGGGGACGGTCGATGGCACGTCCGGTCCTGCCGCTCGTCCGGCGTTGGATGCCCGCGGCGGCACCCGGGCTCGTGGTCGACGTCGTGGACCAGATCGACGACGGGGAACTCGATGCCCTGTGGTCCCGGCACCGGCCGGACACGGGGGTCGACCACTCCGCTGCCTGGTGGCGCTGGCGCTACGCGCGTCCCGGCACCGACTACACGCTGGTCACCGTGCGCCGTCGTGGGACCCTGGTCGGTGCAGCCGCCGCGGTGCGCCGCGACATCCTCGACGCCCCGTTCGCGTTCGTCCTCGACGTCGTGGCCGACACCGACAACGGTGGCCGCACCGCGATCCGGGGCGTGGCCGAGGCCATGCCGGGCGTCGCCGGAGTGGCCGGCATCGCCCTGCCACGGACCGACATCGCCCGGCACCTCGCCGCGGCCCGGCTGGTGCGACTGCCCAAGCGCGTCCTGCCCAAGGCCTTCACGTTCGGCGTCCTGCCGACGACCGGCGATCGCACCCTCGTCTCCGCCCCGTGGCGGCTCACCTGGTGCGACCTGGACCACCTGTGACACGCGTCCAGACCTGGGGGTTGGTCCTCGCCGCCATCGCGATCGCCAGCGCGACCACGATCGGCTCGCCGCTGTTCGGCGGCGAACTGTTCGTCGGCACGGACATCCTCGAACGCTTCGATCCGTGGACATCCGCCCCGCCGGACCTCGACGAGGTCGACAACGCCTTCCGTGGTGACGAGGTCGACGTCAAGCTGCCGGCGCGGCGCGAGATGGCCGAGGGCGTGCGGTCCGGTGACCTGCCGCTGTGGCAGTCGTCGGTGAACGGGGGACGGGCCCTCGCGCCGCTGCCGAACACGGGGTCCCTGTCCCCGTTCGCGCTGCCGTACTACCTGCTGCCCATCGAACACGCCCCGGTGGGCACGAAGGTGCTGGAACTGGTGGTGATGATCGCGGGCTGCACCGCCCTCCTGCGCCGCTGGGGCACGTCGACCGAGGTGGCGCTCTTCGGTGGCTTCCTCGCCGCGTACTCGGGGTTCCAGATCATGTGGACGTCGTGGTCGCAGGCGAACCTCGGGGCGCTCATCCCGGCGATGCTGTGGGCCGTCGACCGCGCCGTCGATCGTGGCACGCTCCGCAGCGCACTGCCGCTGGCGGGGATCACGGCCGTGGCATGGCTCGAAGGGTTCCCGACGGTCACGCTGTACGGGCTCACGCTGGCCGGGGCGTGGGCGCTGTACCGCACCCGACCGTGGCGCTCGTGGCGCACCGGCGTTCCGCCGCTCGGGAACCTGTCGGCGGCCGTGGCCCTCGGCGTCGGCCTGGCGGCGTTCCAGTTGTGGCCCTTCGTCCGCTACTTCGCGCGCATCGACCTCGCGGATCGCGTGCAGACCGCCGCCGACGACCTGCCGATCGGGACGCTGCTGACGTCCGTGCTGCCGTCGTCGTACGGCGGCATCGAGACCTGGATCGGCCCCGACAACATCGTCGAGGTGCACGCCTTCGTGGGCGTGGTCGCCCTGTCCCTCGCGCTGGTCGGCCTGTGGGTGTCCAGCGACCGACTGCGCGGACCACGTGGGTTCCTGACCGTGGCCGCCGCGGTGTGCGTCCTGCTGACCTACGTCGGCGGACCGTTCCTCCGCGTGGCCCAACTCACCCCGCTGTTCCGCATCAACGACGTGTCCCGACTGCGCAGCGTGCTCCTGCTGTGCGTGGCGCTGCTCGCGGCGCTCGGCCTGCAGGCGTGGCTCGACGGTGGTCGCGGGGCACGCCTTCGCACCGTGGCCGTCGGCCCGTTGGTGCGCACGGGCGGCGCGGTGGCCGTCCTGCTCGTCGCCGCCGTCGCAGGAGGCCGGACGGTGGTCGACGCGGCCCGCGCGTCCGGCCGCACCGCCGACCTCATGGGCGACGTCGCCGTCGGGGCGGTGGTGCTGGTGGCCGTCGCCGGGCTGTTGCTGCTGGTTGCCCGGCGCCCGTCGGCCGCCGGACTCGTCGTCGTCGCCCTCGTCGCGGTGGCGACCGTCGAGATCGTGCGGGTCACCGGTCCGACGTGGTCGCGGACGCCGGACGAGGCGTTCTACCCGTCCACGCCGGCGCACGAGTTCCTCGCCGAGGTGCAGGGCGACGACCGCATGCTGGCCACCGGGCTGGCGATGTACCCCGGGACGACGTCGTGGTACGACCTGCGCGTCGCTGCCGGCCACGCCTTCGCCTACAACCCGTGGCGCGAGGCGCTCGAGGCCGTGGACCCCGACGTCTACGACCGCTTCTCACCCACGTTCCCCGTGCTCGCGCCCACGGTCGAGGTGGCCGCGTCGCCGGTGCTCGTGCGGCTCGGGGTGACCCACGTCGTCACCGACGCGGCGGTGCCCGACCTCTCCGCGGACGTCCTGCGCCTGGTCTTCGACGACGGGGTGCGCATCTACGAGCGCACCGACGCCATCGGTCGCTTCCGGTTCGCGGCGGCAGCCGAGGTCGTCACGGACCCGTCCGAACGGCTGGCGCGCCTGGCCGACGGGGACGTCGCGCCGGACACCGTGCTGCTGTCGACGCCCCCGGCCGCCACACCGACGGCCGACGCCTCGACCACCGGGGACGCGTCGGTCGCCCCCGTGGTGGCCGACGGTGACCACCTCGTGGTGGACGTCGACGGTCCCGCGGGGTGGCTGGTCGTCGCCGACTCGTTGCAGGACGACTGGCGTGCCTACGTCAACGGGGTCGAAGCGCCGCTCGAGGACGCTGACCACGTCGGCGTCGCCGTGGCGCTCGACGCCGGGGCGCATCGCGTGGAGCTCCGCTACGACCCGTCCGGTTGGGACGAGGGCCGTCTCGTGTCGCTGTTGAGCGTGCTCGCCGTGGTCGCCATCGTGGTCCTGCCGACGCGCGGTCGCCGGGACGCTCAGGCGGTCAGCGACACGTAGAGCGACAGCGTCTCGTCACGGACGTGGTCCGGGTCGAACCCGGCGTCCCGCAGCGTGGCCGTCGCCCCGGCTGCGATGCGTGCACGCTCGGCCGGGTCGGCGAGCAGGCGCCCCAGCGCCCGGCCGATCGCCTCGGCGTCGGCGATCGGGACCAGCAGGGCATCGACGTCGTCGGTCAGCGTGTCCGCCGTGAGCCCGGACATCGTCGCGACCACGGGCAGCCCGGCGCGCATCGCCTCGACCACGGCGGTCACCCAGACGTTCGTGCGATCCGACAGGGCGGCGAACACGTCCGCGGAGGTGAGGAACGTCCACACGTCGGGGCGGTGGCCGAAGGTCGTGACCCGATCGCGCAGCCCGAGGCGGTCGATCGCGTCCTCGACGTCGGCACGGAGGGGACCGTCACCGACGACGACGAAGCGGGCGGCCGGGGCGAGTTCCAGTGCGAACGGCACGGCCTCCACGAAGCTCACGGGGTCGCGCTCGGGGGACAGGCGCGCCACGAACAGGGCCAG
>JBFJMP010000187.1:0-5447 GCA_041633895.1 Nitriliruptoraceae bacterium | reverse complement strand
GTCGCTGCGGTCGCCCTCCACGGACGGACCGCCGAACAGCGCTACGGCCCCCCGGCCGACTGGTCGACGATCGCCCGGTTGGTCGAGGCCGTCGACGTGCCGGTCCTCGGAAACGGCGATATCTGGGAGGCCGCCCACGCCATGCGGATGGTCGACGAGACGGGTTGCGCCGGCGTCGTCGTCGGCCGCGGCTGCCTCGGCCGCCCGTGGCTGTTCCGTGACCTCGCCGCCGCCTTCGACGGCGTCGACATCCCGGCACCGCCCGACCTTGGCGAGGTGGTCGACCTGCTGGCCGACCACGCCCGCCTCCTCGTCGAGTGGTACGGGGCCGACATCGGCCTGCGCGAGCTGCGCAAGCACACCGGGTGGTACCTGCAGGGCTTTCCCGTCGGTGGGGAGACGCGTCGCCGCCTCAACCAGGTCAGCACGCTCGACGAGGTCGACGACCTCCTCGGCGCGGTCGACCGCAGCATCCCGTTCGACGAGTCCGTTCGGCGCCAGCCACGTGGGCACACCACGCCACCCAAGAAGGTGTCCCTGCCGGCAGGCTGGCTCGACAGCCGCGACGACCCCACGCCGGTCAGCGAACTGGCCGACGCCGTGGTGTCCGGCGGATGACCGGACGGTTCGTGCTGGCGTCGGCATCGCCCCGCCGCCGGGAACTGCTCGGACGGCTGGGGATCGACCCGGTGGTGCGCCCCGTCGACGTCGACGAACGCCCACGTCCGGGCGAACCGGCGCGTGACCTCGTCCTGCGGCTGGCACATGCCAAGGCGGCGGCGTGCGACGCCCCCGTGGCCGACGTCGTGCTGGCGGCGGACACCGTCGTCGTGGTCGACGGCGACGTCCTCGGCAAGCCCGTCGACGCCGCCGATGCGGCGGCGATGCTGCGCCGGCTGTCCGGTCGGGGCCACGAGGTGCTCACGGCGGTGGTCGTGCGCCACGACGGGCGCGTCGGCGAGGCGGTCGTCAGCACCGAGGTCGCGTTCCGTGCGCTCGACCCCGCGGAGATCGCCTGGTACGTCGCCACCGGGGAGCCCGCCGACAAGGCCGGGGCGTACGCCATCCAGGGCGGAGCCGGTGCCTTCGTCACCGGGATCGTCGGGTCGGACA
The DNA here is from genome assembly GCA_041633895.1 of Nitriliruptoraceae bacterium. Taxonomy (GTDB): domain Bacteria; phylum Actinomycetota; class Nitriliruptoria; order Nitriliruptorales; family Nitriliruptoraceae; genus JBFJMP01. The sequence continues at coordinate 4,334 of JBFJMP010000187.1, read as the reverse complement.
CATCGGTCATCGGCCTGCCGCTCGCGGCCACGGTGGACCTGCTCCGCGCGGTCGGGTGGGACCCGTACGGTGGTGCAGCGGCCCCGCAGGTCGGCCCCGCCTAGCCTGCACCCCACGCACCGAAGGGGCACTCCGTGGTCAAGACCGAGAACCGCGCGATCGTGATCGTCGCGGAGGTCTTCCGCCTCGCGATCGTCGTGGCCGTGATGGCCGCGGGGTTCGCGCTCGGTGACGACCTCGCGCGAGGCCTCGACCGGACGGACATCGACACGGTCCGGCTCGTCGCGTCGGGTCTGGGTGCCCTCGCGGGCTACGTGATCGGTGGCCTCGTGGGCCGGACGGCGCTGCGCCGCGTCGACCGCGTCCAGACCGAGATCCAGTCGCTCGAGACCCCCGAACTCATCGCCGGTGTGCTGGGCGGCACGGTCGCGGCGCTCTTCTCGATCGTGTTCTTCTCGCCGGTCATGGTGCTGCCCGGCCGCACGGTCACGGTCCCGCTCGCGATCGCGATGACGATCCTGCTGGTCTACGCCGGCATCCGCGTCGGCATGACACGGTCCGGCGACCTGTCGCGCTTCATCGGGGTGCGCGGCCGCGTCGCCGTCCGGACGCCGTCGCGAGGCGTCGGCACGAAGCTGGTCGACTCCTCCGCCCTGATCGACGGACGCCTCGTCGACGTGGCCCGTGCCGGCTTCCTCGACGGCATCCTCGTCGTGCCCCAGTTCGTGCTGGAGGAGGTACAGGGCCTCGCCGACGCCGAGGACCCGCACCGCCGGGCGCTGGGCCGTCGCGGACTCGACGCCGTCGTGAGCCTGCAGGAGGACGGAATCGTGCCCGTCGAGGTCACCGAGGAGAATCCGGCGGACGTGGCCACGGTGGACGGCAAGCTCGCCGCGATCTGTCGTCGTCGTGGCGCCGCGCTGGTGACGACGGATGCCAACCTGGCGCAGGTCGCCGAGGTCGGCGGCGTGCGCGTCCTCAACGTCAACGCGCTGGCCGAGGCGGTGCGCCCGCCGGCGGTTCCCGGCGATCGGCTCACGCTACGGGTCGTCAAGCCGGGCAGTGAGGACGGGCAGGGGGTCGGCTACCTCGAGGACGGCACGATGGTCGTCATCGAACGCGCCGCCGACCACATCGGCAGGCGCGTCGACGTGGACGTCACCAGCATCGTGACCAACCGCCGTGGCCGGATGCTGTTCGCCCGCCGGACGGACGAGTCGTGACGATGGTCGCCCTCCTCGTGGCTGCCGGGTCGGGCGTGCGGCTGGGAGCCGGGCGCCCGAAGGCACTCGTCGAGGTCGGCGGCGCGCCGCTGGTCGCCACCGCCGTGCGGCGGTTGCAGGCGGCGGGCGCAGCCCGCGTGGTCGTGGTCGGTCCGCCCGACGACCTCGAGGCGGTGCGCGACGCCCTCGACGGACTCGACGCCTGCCCCGTCGTGATCGTCCCCGGGGGTGCGACGCGCTCGGCGTCCGTGCGCCATGGACTCGCCGAGGTGACGGACCTCGACGACGGCGATGTGGTCGCCGTCCACGACGCGGCGCGCGCGTTCACGCCACCGGACGTCATCCGGGCGGCCGCAGCGGCCGTCGGCGGCGACGTCGTGGCAGCTGCCCCGGCCCTGGCCGTCAGCGACACCATCAAGCGCGTCGACGGGTCCACCGTCGTCGGGACGGTGGACCGCGCCGACCTCGTGGCGGTCCAGACGCCCCAGGCGTTCCGACTCGACGTCCTGCGGCGAGCGCACTCGGGCGACGGCGACGCGACCGACGACCTGGCACTCGTCGAGGGCCTGCTCGCTCGTGGCACGGTCGCCGGCCGCATCGTCACGGTCCCGGGCTCGGTGCTGGCCACGAAGGTGACCGTGCCCGACGACGTCCGCGTCCTGGAGGCGCTCATCGTCGAGGCCGCCACGGAGGGCACGCCATGAGCATGCGCATCGGCACGGGCCTGGACGTGCACCCGTTCGCCACCGCCCCGCGCCCGTTGGTGCTGGCCGGCATCGAGATCCCGGACGCTCCCGGGCTCGAGGGCCACTCGGACGCCGACGTCGTGGCCCATGCCGTGACCGACGCCGTGCTGGGCGCCCTCGCGCTCGGGGACCTCGGCAGCCGGTTCGGCGTGGACACCGACGAGCTGGCCGGGGCGCGGTCCGTGGACCTGCTGGCCACGGCGGTGGCCGACGTGGTCGGACTCGGCTGGCGGGTGGCGAACGTCGACGCCGTCATCGTTGCCCAGCGTCCCCGACTGCTCGCCCACCGTGACGCCATGCGGGCCTCGCTGGCCGCCGCGATGTCGTTGGCCATCGACCGGGTGTCGTTGAAGGCCACCACCACCGACCGCCTCGGAGCCATCGGTCGCAGTGAGGGCATGGCCTGCTGGGCGACCGTGCTGGTGGAACGGGCGTGAGCGGCATCGGCGCCTCGACCGGGGCGCGCGCCGCCGAGCTGCGGTGGCTCGACCCGATCGTGCGCTGGCTGCGGTGGGCAGCGATCGCCGTCGGGTCCCTGCTGGCGGTCCTCGACGTCGACGGCACCGATCCCGTGCCGCTGGGCATCGCCGCTGCCCTGCTCGTCGGCCTTGCCACCCTGGTGACGGTCACCCGCGACCATCCGTCGATGGACGCGGGGGCGCTCGTGCTGGTGGAGTCGCTCGTGGCGCTGACCGCCATCGTCGTGACGGGCTCCTTCCAGAGCCCCTTCGGCCTGTACGCCATGATCCCGGCACTCCTGGCCACCGTCGTGTTCGGGCGCGCGGGCCTCGCCCTGCTGCCCCTCCTCGCAGGGCTGTTGCTCGTGTCCGAGGTCATCCGTGGGTGGCACGTCGAGGTGGCCACGGTCACCGCGCTGCTGGTCCCCGCCGGGCTGGCAGCAACCGTGGGACTCGTCGGCCGGGGCATGGTCGTCCAGGCGCAGATGCAGCACAGCCAGACGCTGGGCCGCATCCAGCAGCTGTCCCACGTCAACGCGCTGCTGTCGTCCCTGCACGACCTGGTCCGGTCGACGCCGGCCCCGCTGACGGTCGAGGACGTCATGCGGGTCGCCCGTGCCGAACTCGACGACCTGTTCGAGGCGGACGCGATCATGCTGCTGCTCGCCGACCCCGGCGGTCGGTGGTACCGGCCCGTCAGCGTCGACGGGGCCGCCATGGGCTCCGAGGTCGCCTACGCGGACCTGCCCGCGGAGTTGCTGGAGGGTGGGCCGTCGTCGCGTCCGATCCAGATCCCCAGGCTGGGGGAGGACACCGGACTCACGCCCGGGGCGCGGTCCGGGGCGTACCTGTGGCTCTGGTCGCGGGGACAGCCGGCGGGACTGCTGGCGCTGGAGCACCACGAGCCGCGCGAGCTGTCCCGCACCCACATCGACATGCTCGACCGGGTGTCTGCGCCGCTCGGCCTTGCCATCGACAACGCGATCTGGTTCCAGCGCCTGCGGACGTTGGGGGCCGAGGACGAACGCCAGCGCATCGGCGCCCAACTTCACGACCAGTTCGCCCAGTCGCTGGCCTACGTGAAGATGGAACTCGACCGCATCTCGTCGCGGTACGAGGACGAGTCCCTGGATCGCTTGCGGACCGACGTCCAGCGGACCCTGTCCGACCTGCGGGAGACCCTGCGCGAACTGCGGCTGCGTTGCACCGACGACGTCAGCCTCGTCAGGGCGCTGTCCGAGCACGCCGAGCGGTTCGGTGAACGGTTTGGTGTCATGATCAACGTGGACGTGCCGGAGGGTTTCGTGCGGCCGCCGTTGACGATCGAGAACCAGTTGCTGCGAATCGCCCAGGACCTGCTCGTCCTCGCACAGCGCGAGGCCGCAGCGACGAGCATCCACGTCGGGTTCGCTGCGGACTCGGGGCGGCTGCGCATGGTCGTGCGCGATGATGGGCGCGGTGTGCCCGAGGACCGCCTCAGCCACGAGGCGGCGCGCATGGTGGCACTGGCCCGCCACCGTGCGGATGCGATCGGGGCGCTCGTCGACGTGTTCACCCGTGAGGGTGAGGGCACGGAAGTCGCCATCACCGTCCGCGGCCTGCTGTAGTTCGACCTGAGGAGGACCCCGTGAAGAAGCGCGTGTTGTTGGTCGACGACCACCGCCTTGTTCGCGAGGGCCTGCGACGGACCCTCGAGGAAGCCGGGTTCGACGTGGTCGGCGAAGCCGTCAACGGTGCCGAGGGCCTCGACCTCGCGGAGAGGCTGCGGCCGCACGTGGTCCTCATGGACGTGTCCATGCCGGTCGTGGACGGGATCACCGCCGCGCGGCGGATGCGAACCAGGGCGCCGGACTCGCGCGTCCTGGTCCTGACGATGCACGCCGACGCCGACCTCGTCGAGAAGGCCC
>JBFJMP010000186.1:0-5449 GCA_041633895.1 Nitriliruptoraceae bacterium | reverse complement strand
GCACGTTGGCCGTCGTCGTCCCCAGCACCGGCGTGGGGGTGATCCAGCGCTGCTGCCAGCGACTCCAGGCGGACAGGCCGGACGGTGTCGCGCCCTGGCCGGGCAGGCCGAAGGCGTCACCGAGCCAGGTCCCGCCGCTCATCAGGCCCCACACGCCGATGCCGTCGCTGGACTGGTCGGTGTCGTAGAGGTCGGGCAGGGAGATGTCGTGGCCGAACTCATGGGCCATGATCCCGATCGTGGCGGCATGGCCCGGGTCGGCGACGGTGCCCTGGTCGCAGTGCCACTCGCCGAAGGTCATGTAGCCGCCGTCGGGACCGCTGCCGACGAGCACGCCGTCGCTGGTGACCGCACTGGCGTCGAACAGGCTCCACCGATGGCCCCAGATCCGATTGCCACAGTCCGACAGCCCGTAGGCGCCCTCGTAGCCGGCGAACACGATCAGGATGTGGAGTTCGTGGGGTTCCACGACCCCGTCGGCGTCGGTGTCGTAGGCCGCGTAGTCGATGTACGGGCTCGCCGCCGTGATGGCGGCGCCCACGGCGGCGTTGCTCGGGCCGCCGAAGTCGACGTTGGGATGCGCCACCCCCGTGTTCACCCAGCCGATGATGCCGTCGTTGGCGACGCCGCTCGTGACCCCTCCGGCGTCGTTCTCGGTGGCGGGGGTGATCGAGTAGGCGCCACCGGACATGTCGCTGTAGTAGGCCGCCACGGAGTTGGTCGCCCCGAAGACCTGGCCGGCCCAGTACGCCCGCGTGTGGGCGTTGGTGTCGCCCGCGCCCTTGGCGATCGAGGTCTGGTTGGACGACTCGGCAAGGATCACGACCAGCGGCTCGCTGCCCGTGCGGGCGGCGTTGGGCGCCGGCGCGGGCGGGAACGTGGGCCGGACGGCGGGCTGTTCGCCACGGCTCACGCCGGCCGGCGGTGCCCCCTGCGCCGGGGCGTCGGTGGCGGCGAGTTCGCCGTTGCGTTCGTCGGCGTAGACCCAGTCGCCGGAGTCGTCGCGGACGACGGTGTACCCGTCATCGGTCACGAAGGCGTGGTTCACCCCTTCGCCGCGCCCGTGGATCGTCAGCGTCGAACCGTCCGACTGCTCGACGACGTACGGGCCGGGCCGGACCGGGACGCCGGAGGGCGCGAGGTCCGGGGCGGTGCCGCGGGGCGGGGCGGCAGGGGCCGCGGGGGCGAACCCCCCGACCAGGGCCACGGCGGCGGACAGGGCGATGACGTGGCGACGCACGGGAACTCCTCGGCGCGAGGCTCCCACGCGCCCCGCGTCCCCGAACCCTATCGCTGGCCCGACGCCCCGCGTCGGGGTCGGGCGCTCAGGCTCCCAGGACCTGGAGCGCCTCATCGGCGTGGCGTTCCATGTCCGTCTCGGAGCGGATCACGGCCAGCAGTGAGCGGTCGGTACCGACGACGAACGTCTGTCGCTTGGACCACAGCGGACCCATGCGCTTGGCGCCGAACACCTTGGCGATCGCCCCGTCGGCATCAGCGATCAGCGGATAGTCGAAGTCGTGCTTGGTGCTGAACTCGTGCTGGGTCGCGACGTCGTCACGCGACACGCCGTAGCGCGACGCCCCCACGGCCTCGAATTCGGAGGCGAGGTCGCGGAAGTGGCAGGCCTCGGCGGTGCAGCCTGCCGTGAAGGCCTTCGGATAGAAGAAGAAGACGGCTGGCCCGTCAGCGACCAGACCCGCCAACGAGGTCTGTTCGCCGCTGTCGAGTGTGGCGGGAAAGTCTGGGACGATGTCGCCAACCTGCATGGATGCGCTCCGGGTGTCGTGGGGCAGTCGGGTGAGGTCGCGGGTACCACCGGGTTCGGTGCCGCACCGCTCCGGGTTCGGTGGAGTCTGCACTACCGTCGCGATCCGGACACAGGAGTGCGCGATGGAGCCATCCGGTTGCTCGATCCGGTCGGAGGTCGGACCCCTCGAGTCGGTGCTGCTCCACCGCCCCGGTCTGGAGCTGTCCCGCCTCACCCCGACGAACAAGGAGGAGCTCCTGTTCGACGAACTCCTGTGGGTCGAACACGCCCAGCAGGAGCACGACGCGTTCGCCGGGGTGCTGCGTGACGCCGGCGTCGAGGTCGTCTACCTCGAGGCACTGCTCGCCGACGTGCTCGCCGACCGGGACCTCGCTGCCGAGGTCGTCGGCCGCCATGCCGACGACCGCTCGTGCGGGCCCTCGGCGGGTCCGGCCGTGCGCGACCACCTGCTCGCGATGGACACCGCGACGCTCGTCGACCACCTCATCGGCGGGGTCGCCGCAGAGGAGGTCGAGGGTGCGACGGGACTGGTCGCGGCAGCCGCCGCACCGGGGGAGATGCTGCTGAACCCCCTGCCCAACGCGGTGTTCATGCGTGACTCGTCGGCGTGGATCGGTGAGGGCGTCGTGTTGTCGCCGATGAACCGGCTGGTGCGACGGCGGGAGTCGGCGCTGCTGCGACTCGCCGTCACGCGTCATCCGCGCTTCGCCCAGAACCCGATCTGGTTCGGCAAGGACGACGTCGCCCACTACCCGGCGACGTTCGAGGGCGGTGACCTGCTGGTGGTCGGGGAGCGCGGGCTGGCCATCGGGATGTCCGAACGGACGACGCCGTCGGGCGTGGAGACACTGGCTGCGCGCCTGTTCGCCGCGGGCGTGGTCGACCGGGTCCTCGCCGTGGAACTGCCCAAGGTCCGGGCGGCGATGCACCTGGACACCATCGTCACGCAGGTGGACCTCGATGCGTTCATCACCTACCCGTCGATGACCCGATCGCTGCGCTGCTTCGAGGTGACGCCGGGGCGTGGTGGCCTCGCGGTCGGTGAGGCGCCCGACCTGATCCAGGGCCTGGCGTGGGCCGCCGGGCTCGACCACGCACGCGCGATCGAGCCCGCCCTGTCGTCCACGCGTGCCGAACGCGAGCAGTGGAACGACGCCAACAACACCCTCGCCCTGCGGCCCGGCGAGGTCATCGCGTACGAACGCAACGTCGCCACCAACGAGATCCTCGCCGACGCCGGAGTCACCGTGCGCACCATCCCGTCCTACGAGTTGCCGCGCGGTCGCGGTGGTCCGCGTTGCATGTCCTGTCCGCTGCGGCGTGGGGCGGTGGCATGACCGACCCGGTCGTCTCGTGTCGCGGCGTCGAGGTCGTACGCGACGGTCGCACGATCCTCGGTCCCCTCGACCTGACGCTGCAGTCCGGCGAGCACCTCGCCGTCCTCGGACCCAACGGGTGCGGCAAGACCACGCTCCTGCGCCTGCTGTCGACCTACCTGCACCCGACTCGCGGTCGGGTCGAGGTGCTGGGCGCGCCCTTCGGTCGCGTCGACCTTCGGCCCCTGCGCAACCGCATCGGTGTGGTGTCGGCCGGTGTCGTCGGGCTGCTCCACCGGTTGGGGACGGCGGAGACCCTCGTCGCAGCCGCGCGCCACGGCGCCACCCGACCGGTGCCCGAGATCACGGCCGGGGATCGCGAGTTCGCGCGGGCGGCCCTGGACCGCGTCGGCGCCGGCCACCTGTCGACACGGACCTGCAAGCACCTGTCCCAGGGTGAGTGGCAGCGCGTCCAGATCGCGCGGGCGCTGGTGCTGGACCCCGACCTGCTGCTGTTGGACGAACCGTTCGTGGGGCTGGACCTGGGCGGGCGTGAGTCCCTGATCGCCGACCTCACCGGCCTGTTGGACGCCCCGGACGGCCCGACGACGGTGCTGGTCACCCACCACGTCGAGGAACTGCCGCCGAACGTGGGGCAGGCCCTGCTGCTGCGCGACGGCGCCGTCGTCGCGGCGGGGGCCGTCGACGACGTCCTCGTGTCCGAGCTGGTGTCGAAGGCGTTCGATGTGGACGTCGCCGTCGACCGTGAAGCCGGTCGCCATCGTGCGCGCGTCCGGTTGGACGGCTGATGGGCACCGTCGACGTCGAGGTCGTCAGCCACCTCTCGGGCACCGTGGTCGCCGTCGCGGAGGTCGGAGCCGCCGTCCGTGCCGGGCAGGTCGTCGTCGCCGTCGAACTGATGAAGATGCACCACGACGTCGTGGCACCCGTCGACGGGATCGTCGGCGCGGTTGCGGTCGCCGTGGGCGACGAGGTCCGCGACGGCCAGCCGGTCGCCACGATCCGGCCCCAGTCGCTGGCGGCGGGAGCGACGCACGACGACGGGCCGGGGGAACGCGCCGACCTGGCGCGGCTTCGTGCCCGTCGGGCACTGACCGACGACGCGGCGCGCCCCGACGCCGTCGCGCGTCGGCACGAGCAGGGCTCCCGCACCGCCCGCGAGAACGTCGCAGACCTCCTCGACGAGGGGTCCTTCGTCGAGTACGGCGGGCTGGCGATCGCGGCCCAGCGCCAGCGCCGCACCCTGGAGGAACTGCAGGAACGCACCCCGGCGGACGGCCTGATCACCGGCGTCGGCACGATCAACGCGGCGGGTGCCGGGGGTGCGGATCCTCGGTGCGCCGTGTTCGCCTACGACGCGACGGTGCTCGCCGGCACGCAGGGCATGGTCAACCACGACAAGCTCGACCGCCTGCTCGACCTGGTCGAACGCGCCCCGATGCCGCTCGTGATGTTCGTCGAGGGTGGCGGCGGCCGGCCCGGCGACACCGACCGGATGGGGGCGTCGTGGCTGGACGTCACGACGTTTCGCGCACTCGCGCGGCTGTCGGGACGCGCCCCGATGGTCGCGGTCGTCCACGGCTACTGCTTCGCGGGCAACGCGGCGCTGGCCGGGTGTGCGGACGTCGTGATCGCGACCCGGACCGCCAACCTCGGGATGGCCGGGCCGGCGATGATCGAGGGTGGTGGCCTCGGCGTGGTCGCACCGAACGCGATCGGTCCGGTCGACCTGCACGCCGGCACCGGCGTGGTGGACATCGTCGTGGCGGACGAGGCGGAAGCGGTCGCCGTCGCGCGGCACGTCGTGGGCCTGTTCCAGGGCGCCACGACCGGGTTGCCGACGGCCGACCAGACGCCGCTGCGGACCGCGGTCCCGGAGGATCGTCGCCGCGCGTACGACGTCCGGCCGATCGTCGAGCGCCTGTTCGACGCGGGCACGGTCGTGGAGCTGCGCCCCGACGCGGCAGCCGGGATGCTGACCGCGTTCGCGCGGCTGGACGGGCGTCCCGTCGGCGTGCTCGCCAACGTCCCGGCACACCTCGGCGGCGCGATCGACGGTGACGCGGCTGACTCGGCCGCCCGCTTCATGAGCCTGTGCAGCTCGCGCGGACTGCCGATCGTGGCCCTGTGCGACACGCCCGGGTTCATGGTCGGCGTGGACGCGGAACGTGATGCCGGGGTGCGTCGGTTCGGTCGCCTCTTCATCGAGGGGGCCAACCTCGCGGTGCCGCTGGTGACGGTCGTGCTGCGCAAGGCCTACGGGCTGGGTGCCATGGCGATGCTCGGTGGTGACCTGCGCGCCCCGTACGCGACCCTCGCGTGGCCGACCGCGGAACTGGGT
>JBFJMP010000185.1:0-5493 GCA_041633895.1 Nitriliruptoraceae bacterium | reverse complement strand
CCTCGTGGCCGAGGTCGAGGACGTGTTCGCCGGCTTCGTCTTCGCCCTCCCCGACGGCATCGACTTCGACGCCCGCAACTACCGCTGGTTCGAGGAGCGGCTCGACGACTACCTCTACGTCGAGCGGATCGTCGTCGTCGACGGCAACCAGGGGCGCGGCATCGGTCGCAGGTTCTACGACCACCTGATCGACACCACGGATCGCGGCCACCTCGTGAGCGAGGTCAACACGAACCCGCGCAACGACGCGAGCCTCGCCTTCCACGACCGCTTCGGGTTCGAGGCGATCGGCGAGTTGACCTACGGCGACGACATCACCTGCGCGAAGCTGGCCCGGACCGTCTGACCGGGTCATGCCACACGACGGCGCCGCGGCCACCGCCCCGAGCCGGTCGGCAGTCGGAGGCGAGGGTCAGGCGCGCAGGCCGTGCTCGTGCAACACCTCGACGGTGCGCGCCTCGTCGACGGCGCAGCCGAACGACTCCTCGACGTCGGCGAGGACGTCCGGTGGCGCGTCGGGCGCCGCGAGCAGCTGGAACAGCTCCTCGAGGCCACCCGGCGTGATGATCTCGAGGATCCGCAGCGGCCCGTCGCCCGCGTTCCAGAACGTGTGCCACTCCCCCCTCGGCTTGCGCACGAAGTCCCCGACGGTGGCGTGGACCACCGTGCCGTCGAACATGGCGCCGACACGGCCCTCGAGGACGTACGAGTACTCGTCCTCCCGTTCGTGGCGATGGACCGGCGCGGCGAGCACACCGGGGGCGATCGTGTGCTCGACGATCGCGAGGCGTCCGCCGGTCTCCGCCGACTCGACCACGAACCGATCCGTCGAGTCCACCGATCCCGTGACCAGTCCCTGTGCGGGCCCGAGCACCCGTGGGAACGTCGTGTGTGGCGCGGTCATGGCCGTCCTCCTCCTGAGGCGTGACCAGAGGCACGCTACGAACGAGCGCGCCCCGTGCCCATACCACGAATCTGGCATGTCCAGCGGGACACCGTCGGCTCTAGGATCCGTCCATGACGAGCGACCTCCGACGGCGAGCACGGGACCGGATCGCCCACGCAGCAGGACAGGGACTCGACCTGCTCGACTTCTGGCGCGCGTGCACGCCCCCGCTCGCCGCTGCGGTGCCCCACTTCCACGCCCCGTGCTGGCACACCCTCGATCCGGCCTCACTGCTGATCACCAGCCACTTCGACGAGGGCATCCCGGAGGTGCCGGCTGAGTGGCTCACCGCCGAGTACCTCGAGGATGACGTCAACAAGCTGGCGGACGTCGCTCGTTCCGGGCGCGGAGTGCAGACCCTGCACGAGGTCACGGGTGGGGACCCGACCGGCTCGCCGCGCTGGCAGGCGAACATGGAGCTGGGCGCCGACCAGGAGCTGATCGCGGCGCTGCGGACACGGACCGGTGAGGTCTGGGGCGCGATCGGGCTGTACCGGGAGCCCGGCGAGCCGCTGTTCGACCGCGACGAGATCGCGTTCGTCCGCGCCGTGGCCCCGCTCCTGGCCGAAGGGGCGCGCCGCGCCCTGCTCGTCGGCGAGGCGTCCGAGCCCGAGTGGCCGGAGGGTCCGGGCCTGGTCGTGCTCGACGAACGACTGGTCGTCGAGTCCACGACGCCCGGGGTCGAGCAGTGGCTCGCTGACCTGCCCGGTGGGGCGTGGGACCGAGGCGTGCTGCCGCCAGCACTCACGGCCGTCGCCGCACGGGCGCTCGCCTCGGGGGGCGGTGGCGCCGGCGAGTTGGCGGTGTCACGGGTGCGGGCGCGGTCCGGCACCTGGGTCGTGCTCCACGGGGCGGTGATGGGCGCCGGCGGGCAGCGGCGGGCAGCGGTCATCGTGGAGCCCGCCCGCGGGGCGCGGATCTCGACGCTGCTCATGTCGGCCTACGGGCTGACCGAGCGCGAGAAGGACGTGACGCGCGCCGTGCTGCTCGCGGCCTCCACGGCCGAGATCGCCGAGCAGTTGGTCGTGTCGACCCACACCGTGCAGCAGCACCTGAAGAACATCTTCGAGAAGACCGGCGTGCGCAGCCGCCGCGAACTCGTCGGCAAGGTCTTCTTCAGCCACTACGAACCCCGGTTGCGCGACAACGAGCAGCGCGCCGCCATGGGGCGCCCCCTTCGTGGAGGCCCCTCGCCGGGGTGACGCGTCGACGCGAGGTCACCGCCTGACGGGTCCGGGTGACCCACCGTGCCGGGCAGCGCCTCCGGGTCAGCGCCCCGACGCGGTACGCCCGATGTCGACGGCGCGATGGACCGCCTGCGCCATCACGCGATCGCCGGTCGGCGTCGTGTGTACGTCACACGACCCGGGGCCGGTCGGGAGGATGAGTCCAGCAGCGCACGGGTCACCACCAGCGCGACGGGACGCCTGCTCGAAGGCCGCGAAGCCGTCTGCGACCGCCACGTCCTCGAAGCTGCCGGCCACCACGTGCAACACGTCACGGGACGCCTGACTGATCGCCACCTGGAAGGGGTCGCGGTAGTCCAGCGCGTAGTAGCCGACGAGAACCACCGGCCCGGCGTATCCGGCGAACCGAATGGTTCCGACGGCGGTGGCGAGGTTGGCTCCCACGTCGCCCAGGACGGCCGCGAACTCCTCCGGCGAACAGCCGCCCTCGCCCTGCTGGCAGAGGAAGAGGTCGTTCGCCCCGAGCTGGATCGTGACCAGTCCGGTGTCGGGGTTTGCGGCCAGGAACGAGAGCGCGAAGTCGAGCTGGCTGCCCCCTGCCCAGTCCACCTTCAGGCCGAAGGCGTCACGGACGAAGCTGCAGCCGTTGTCGGCTGCGACCAGCGTGAGGAAGTGCCCGGAGGTCTCACCGGGGCACGACGCGTTGGTGACCTCGAAGAAGGATCGTGATGCCAGCGCCTCGGGGTAGCCCTGGTGGACGAACGGGTCGGCAGCCGGTCCGGGTGGAGTGACCGGGTCCCAGCCGTACGGCAGCGAGTCGCCGAGCGCCAGGTACGGAGTGGACTGGTCAGCGCTCGCCTCGTTCACGCTGGCCTGGCCGGCCGTGAGGAGCAGTGCGAGGAGGATGACGACGAGGCTGCGGACAACCATCGGAACAGGGTGGACGTGCACGGGCGGACCTCGTGAAGGGGAAGGCCAGCGACGGTAGGAGCGACGGGCCGGTGCCGACATGGCCCGACAGGATCAGATCGTTCAACCCCGTCCCCGCCGCGGCTCACCGGCCCCGGTGCCCGGTGAGGTGGCCGACCACGTGCCGCGCGTCGCGCCCCACTCCCAGCAACAGCATCGAGCTGAACGAGTACTGGAACGCCAGCCCCATGAAGTACAGCCCGGGAGCATCCTCGACGACGCCGCGGCGTTCACGTGGCCACCCGTCCTCGTCGATGACCGGCAGCCGGAGCCACGAGAAGTCCTGACGGAAGCCGGTGCACCACACCACGTTGGCGACGTCGAGGCTGCGCCCGCCGTCGAGGACCGGACGACCGTCGAGGACGCCTGCCACCCGTTCATCGACCATCTCGACACCTCGTGCCGTGAGGTCGTCGCGTCGATACCGCAACAGGGGCCCACCGTGGGCACGGATCTCGGGACGCGCCTTGCGCCCCATGGGCGTCCGCGTCGTCAGGACATGTCGGGCGACGAACCCGAGCACGGGCCACAGGACCCTGGCGACGCGACCCTCGATGTCGAACGGGATCTCGCCGTGGACGTGTCCGGCCAGCGTCACGTCCCGCCCGTCGGCGACGTCGTTGGCGACGTCGGCACCCGAGTGCGACGCGCCGACGACCAACACCGGGCCCGGCAGGAGCTGGGACCGGTTGCGGTACTCGCTGGAGTGCAGCTGGCGGATGCCGTCATCGAGTTCGGCGGCGAACGGTGGTGTCCAGGGGCGACCGAACGTGCCGGTCGCGACGACGACGTTCGCCGCCTCGAAGCGATGCTCCCCCGCGACGACGAGGTAGCCCCCCTCCCGGGGTTCGACACGCTCCACACGGACGCCCGACTCGACCGGCAGGTCGAATGCCGCCGCGTAGTCCTCCAGGTAGTCCGCGATCTCGTCACGCGTCGGGAAGCGATCGCCCGGACCCGGGAACGCCAGTCCCGGCAGGGCGCACATCCGGGCGGGGTTGTAGAGCCGCAGCGAGTCGTAGTGGCGCCGCCAGTTGTCGCCGACCCGATCGAGCGCGTCGAGGATCACGAAGTCCCCGTGGCCGCGTTCGACGAGTTGCTGCCCGACGGCGAGTCCCGCCTGCCCGCCGCCGATCACGACGGTGTCGTAGCGCTTGACGTCCGGGCGCCGTTCGGTCTCGATGGTCATCTCTTCCACGTTCATGGTCGTGCCTCACGGTCTCGTTCGGATGTCGCCAGCGCCCCGGTGAGCGCGGCCAGGAAGGCCTCCGGTCGCTCGACGGCCGGGTCGTCCCGGACGTCCTCGACCACGTGCAGTGGCCAGCCGTACGTCGCACTTGCGGCCTCCGCCGTCGCGACGGGGACCTGCAGGTCCCCGCGCCCGTGGATCAACGTCGTCGGCACCGCGATGCCGGCCAGAGCGTCAGCGGGGATCGGCGGCAGGCCGACCTTCGGCATCATCGTCCTCATCGCCGACTGCAGCTTCGGGTCTTGCGCACCGGCGAGTGCGTAGGCCTGCATGTCCTCCCAGTGGCCGGTGGTCGCGGCGACCGCGTCGTGGTCGGCGAAGCACTGGTCGAACAACCGGTCACGGCTGGTGGCCGTCGGGCGAGCGAGGAACGCCACCATCGGCAGGGCGAATCGGAGCTTGGGTCGGAACCACGCCAGGCCGAGCGTGTCGACGAGGACGAGGTGGGCCAGGCGATGACCGTGTTCCACGGCATGGCGGGCGGCGATCGCCCCACCCAGCAGGTGTCCCGCAACCACGGCCCGCTCCGACGTCTGTGCCCCGACAGGACCACAGGTCTGGTCCAGCAGGGCGTCGAGCCACCCGACGACAGCCGGCGCGTCGACCGGCCCGTCACCCACCCCGGAGGCCCCGTGGCCCGGCAGGTCCGGCACGATCAGCCGGTGCATACGTGCCAACTCCGGCAGGACGGGCAGCCAGACCGCGCCGAACTCCCCCTGCCCGTGCAGCAGCACCAACGGCGGACCCTCACCACCTTCGAGGACTGCCGTCTCGATCCCGGCCAGCGCGCGCCGTCGGTCCGTCAGGCCGGACGCCTCGACCAGTCGCTGGCGCACGGTCGTCGGGTCCGGGTCGGTCGTCGTCTCGCTGGCCATGGAACCCGCCTCCGCGCTCGGCTCTCCCTCCGAGTCTGGATGGATGCGGGTGCGGTGGCTTCGGCGGAACCACCCATCTTCTCGGCGCCGGCACTGGTCAATTCGACCCACGCTGGGCCCTGGCGGGCGGGCCCGACCGTCAGCGCAGGCCGTGCTCGTAGGCCCATGCCGTCGCGGCGGAGCGCGTGGAGACACCGAGCTTGGTGAACAGGTTGCTGAGGTGTCGCGCGACCGTTCGTTCGCTGATGACCAGCGTCGCCGCCACCT
>JBFJMP010000184.1:0-5499 GCA_041633895.1 Nitriliruptoraceae bacterium | reverse complement strand
CTGCTCGAGGACCAAGGCATCCCCGCGGACCGGATCGCGCTGGCCGGGGACTCGGCCGGCGGGGGACTGGCCGCAGCCCTGCTGGTCCGGATTCGTGACGAAGGACTGCCGGTCCCGGCGGCCTACGTGGGGATGTCGCCCTACGTGGACCTCGCCTTCGACAGTCCGTCGCTGCACGAGAACATGGGGCGCGACGTCCTCTTCGGCGACGTGCCGCTCAGCGTCGCGCCGCGACTGGCCGAGATCTACCACGCGGGCGAGGACCCGCGGCACCCGTACGTGTCGCCGGTCTACGCGGACCTCAGCAAGCTGCCACCCATGCTCGTCCACGTGGGTGAGGCGGAGTTGATCCGCGACGACGGGCTGCGCCTCGTGCAGCGCGCCCGCGAGCACGGCGTCGACGCCTCGGCCGGTGTGTTCCCGGACATGTGGCACGCCTTCCAGGCCTTCATGGTCCCGGAGTCACGTCGGTCGCTGGCCGAGATCGGCGGGTTCATCCAACGGCACATCCCGGAAGCGGCCTGACGCAGGGACCGCGGGGCACGAAGTGGGGGCAGGATGGAACTTCCCAGGGATCTCGAACGTGAGGGTCTGACCCTGGGCCGTCCCGTCGACGGCGGGTGGCTGGCGTTCGCCCGCGCGATGGAGCGCGTGTTCCACGAGACGACGGCGGACGCGGAACTGGAGCGCTGGGGGAAGATCTGCCCCCAGGAACGCTTCCTTGCCGTGACCGACGAGACCGGGGGGATCGTCGCGACGTCCGGCAGCCACGTCTTCCGGATCTCGGTGCCGGGTGGCGCCTCGATCGGCTGCGCCGGCGTGACCGCCGTCACCGTTCGGACCGACCATCGACGGCGCGGGCTGCTGCGGGCCATGATGGACCAGCTGCTCGCCGACGCCATCGAGGCGCAGGAGCCCGTCGCCGCCCTCTACGCCTCGGAAGCCCGCATCTACGGTCGCTTCGGGTTCGGCCTGTCGGCGCCGGCCGACAAGCTGACGATCGATGCGGCCGCCCTGCGGACCGTGGGCGGTGACCCCGGACTGGTCCAACTCGTCGACCACGACGACGCGCCGGCCGCGTTGGCGCCGATCCTTGACGCCGTCCGTGGCCTGCGGGCCGGGCTGCTGGACCGCGACGACGCCTTGTGGCAGCACTGGTTCGGTGCCCATCGCGACAAGGACCGCGACGGTGAGTACGGACCTCGGTGGATCGCCGTGGTGCCGGGGCGCGGCTACGCCGTCTATCGCGTCAAGGACGGTGACTGGGCCAACCGACGGCCGAACGCGACGCTGCAGGTGACGGAACTCCTCGCCACGGACCGGGAGGCGGAGGCCGCCCTGTGGGCGTTCCTCGGGACGGTGGACCTCGTGACGACGGTCGTGTTCACGCGCGCCCCCGTGGACACGCCGCTGCGGTGGCTGGTCGACGACGAGACCATGGTGAGCCCGGTTCCCGCGTTCCCGCTGTACCTGCGTGTCCTCGACATGCCGACGGCGCTGACGGCACGCACGTACCGCCACGACGACACCGTGGTGCTCGAGGTGGCGGACGAACAGGTGGCGGCGAACCGCGGGCGTTGGCGCCTGTCGGTGGAGGGTGGGTCAGCCACCTGTGAGCGGACCGACGACCATCCGGATGCAACCCTGGACGTGGCGGTCCTCGGCTCGCTCTACCTGGGTGGGGTGTCCACGGTGACGCTCAGGGATGCAGGCCGGCTGATCGCGTCATCGGAGGTCGCCGACCGACTCGACCGGATGTTCCGTGCCGCTCGGGCACCGTTGTGCACGATCGACTTCTGAGCGCGCTGTCCGACACGGGCAGGGCCGACGGCTAGCGTGATCGCTCGAACCCGTCACCACGAGGCCCGTCATGAGCAACGTCTACAAGAAGATCGAACTCGTCGGTTCCAGCACCGACTCCATCGAGGACGCCATCCGCGGCGCCATCGGCAAGGCGTCGGAGACGACCCGCAACCTCGACTGGTTCGAGGTCGACGAGATCCGCGGCTGGATCCGTGACGGCGCCCCGCAGCACTTCCAGGTCACGCTGCGCGTCGGCTTCCGCATCGACGACGACGCGCAGGACTGATCGGGACCTGTACCGAGCGGTTCGGTACGGTGTCCGAACGCGATGACCGAGAGCACCCGATGCTGAGCAGCACCACCGCCGTCGACCGGGCCACCCCCGGCGCCGCCGCGTGCCTGCTCACCATCATTATTGGGCTGCTCCCGTAGCCGGTGCGACGCCGGGCTGCGGGAGCGCAGGCCCGGCGATCCCGGCAGCCTCGTTCTCGCCCCGGTGTCCACCTCCGGATCGGCACACCGTGCCACTGCGAAGGATGGACTGACCGTGAGCGACACCCCGCTCCCGCCCGCCGACCTGGCCGAGGGCCTGGCGCTGTACGACACGACGCTGCGCGACGGCACCCAGCGCGAGGGCATCAACCTCTCCGTCGAGGACAAGATCCGTGTGGCGCGCCGCATGGACGGACTGGGCGTCCACTACCTCGAGGGTGGGTGGCCCGGGTCGAACCCGAAGGACACCGAGTTCTTCCGACGGTTCGCCGACGGGGACGAGGCACCGCTCAACGCCACGCTGTCCGCCTTCGGGATGACGCGCATGGCGGGCAACGCGGTGGACCAGGACCCCCTGCTGCAGGGCCTGCTCGACGCCCGCACCGACGTCGTCTGCGTCGTCGGCAAGTCGTGGGGCTACCACGTCGACGAGGCGTTGGGCGTCCCGCGCGACGAGAACCTGGCCATGGTCGCCGAGTCCATCGCCTACCTGCGCGAGCACGGCAAGCGGGTCTTCTTCGACGCCGAGCACTTCTTCGACGGCTTCGCCCGCGACGGCGAGTACGCGCGTGCCGTGGTCACGGCAGCCGCCGAGGCCGGGGCGGAGGCGGTCGTGCTGTGCGACACCAACGGCGGGGCGATGCCGTGGACGGTCGCCGAGGTCGTCAAGGACTTCACCGACACGCTCGGCGTCGACATCGGCCTGCACTTCCACGATGACGGTGGCTGTGCGGTCGCCAACTCGCTGCTGGGCGTCGAGGCCGGAGGCCGCCAGGTGCAGGGCACGGCCAACGGGCTGGGGGAGCGCTGCGGCAACGCCAACCTGTTCACGATGCTCGCGGACCTGCAGCTCAAGCGGGGGCTGTCGCTCGTGCCGCCCGCCGCAATGGAGCGGCTCACCGAGATCTCCCACGCGGTGGCCGAGATCTGCAACGAGGCGTCCCCCTCGATCATGCCCTACGTCGGCCACACCGCCTTCAGCCACAAGGCGGGCCTGCACGCCTCGGCGCTGGCCAAGGCGCCGGACATGTACAACCACATCGACCCGGCGCAGGTCGGCAACGCCCAGCGGCTGGTCGTGTCGGAGTTGGCGGGGCGCTCGAACATCGTGCTGAAGGGCAAGGAGTTCGGGCTGGACATCGCCGGTGACGAGGCCGCGACGGTGCTCGCCGAGGTCAAGCGCCGCGAGTCGTTCGGGTGGGTGTACGACGCCGCCGACGCCTCCTTCGAACTGCTGCTCCGCCGGATCACGGGGCGCCTCGCACGCGAGGACGAGCCCTTCCACACCCAGCACTTCCGCGTGTCGGTCGGCGGTGGCTGGGGCGATGCGACGCCCCAGTCCGCGGACCAGGGGCCGGCCGAGGCGATCCTGTCCGTGGTCGTCGGCGGTCAGCGCAAGCTCGGGGCGGGCGAGGGCAACGGCCCCGTCGACGCGCTCGACCACGCCTTCCGCAACGCCGTCAACGGCACCTGGCCGCAGCTCGACGCCATCCACCTGTCGGACTTCAAGGTCCGCATCCTCGAAGCCAGCCAGGGCACCGATGCGGTCACGCGCGTGCTCGTCACCTCGACCGACGGCAACGAGAAGTGGGACACCGTCGGCGTCGACCCGAACATCGTCGAGGCGTCGTGGCGCGCCCTGTCGGACGCCTACACGTACGCGATCCTCCGATCCTCCTGGCGGGACTCATGACCGACCACCACCGTTTCGTTCGCTACGCCCACCCCGAGGGTCCGCGCTACGGCGTCGTCGCCGAGGACGGCATCGACGCGATCGACGGGCACCCGTTCGCGGCGTGGGAGCGCAGCGGCGACAAGGTGCCGTTGGCTGGCCTGCGCCTGCTCGCGCCCGTCATCCCGACGAAGGTCGTCTGCGTCGGCCGCAACTACCGCGACCACGCCGCCGAGATGGGCAACGACCTGCCAACCGAACCGCTGCTGTTCATGAAGCCGTCGTCGTCGGTCATCGGCCTCGGTGAGCCGATCGAGTACCCCGTCGGGCAGACCAGCGAGGTCCACCACGAGGCCGAGGTCGCCGTCGTCATCGGGCGCACGCTGCGGCGCGCAACCCCCGACGAGGCGGCGGCGGCGATCCTCGGGGTGACGGCGGCCAACGACGTCACGGCTCGCGACCTGCAGCGCGCCGACGACCAGTGGACGCGCGCCAAGGGCTTCGACACGTTCCTGCCGCTCGGGCCGAGCATCGCGACGGGGTTGGACCTCGGGGCGCTGGAGGTCATCTGCCGCGTGGACGGTGTCGTCCGCCAGCAGGGCAACACCCGGGACATGATCTTCGACGTCCCGACCCTCCTGTCCTACATCTCGCAGGTCATGACCCTGCTGCCCACCGACATCGTCCTCACGGGTACGCCCGCCGGTGTCGGCCCCGTCGAGCCCGGCAACGTCGTCGAGGTCGAGGTCGAGGGCGTGGGGTCGCTGGTCAACGCGGTGGTGGCGCCACCTTCGTGACCCGCACCGGAACCTGCGAACATGACGTCCTGCCTTCCTGACTCCTTCGCTTCCTGACGAGGTCCTGAATCGTGGTCGAGATCCCCAACGTCCTCGCGGCGCGCTACGCCAGCCCGTCGATGGTCGACATCTGGTCGCCCCGCGGCAAGGTCGTCCAGGAACGGCACCTGTGGCTCGCGGTGCTGCGCGCCCAGGCCGACCTCGGGCTGGACGTGCCGGCTGACGTCATCGCCGCCTACGAGGCCGTCGTCGACGACGTGGACCTCGACTCGATCGCGGCACGTGAGCGCGTGACCCGCCACGACGTGAAGGCGCGCATCGAGGAGTTCAACGCCCTCGCCGGGCACGAGCACGTCCACAAGGGCATGACCTCCCGCGACCTCACCGAGAACGTCGAGCAGTTGCAGGTCCGCCGGGCGCTCGAGCATGTCCGCGACCGCTGCGTCGCCGCGCTGGCGCGCCTCGCCCGCCTGGCCACCGAGCACAGCGACCTCGTCATCGCCGGTCGCTCGCACAACGTCGCCGCGCAGGCCACCACCGCGTTGACCAGCGACCCCACGCCCTCGACCTCGACCTCGACGACGTTGCCGGGCTCGACCGGGCCGACGCCGGCGGGCGTACCCGTGAGGACGATGTCGGTGGGCAGCAGGGTCATGACCTGCGAGATGTAGGACAGGAGGGTCGGGACGTCGAAGATCATGTCCCGGGTGTTGCCCTGCTGGCGGACGACGCCGT
>JBFJMP010000183.1:0-5530 GCA_041633895.1 Nitriliruptoraceae bacterium | reverse complement strand
GGTTCGTCGTCGCGACGACGAGCGCGGGCGGATCGAGGAACAGGTCCCCGCACCCACGGCCGTCCACCGCCGCGTCGAGGGCACCACCCCTCCCGCCACGCTGGCACATGACGAGTCGGTGGTCCTCGACGCCATCGACGGCGAGCAGTCCGTCGGCGAGATCACCGCTCGCCTCGGGCTCTCCTACGGCGACGTCAGCCGCCTCATCTACCGCCTCGCCCTGCAGGGCCTCGTCGAGTCCGCCGAGGAGGACCACGACGTCGACGACCTCGCGGCGCTGCTCACCAACGCACTCGAGGGCTCGTCCGAGCGACGCGAACCCGAACCGGACCTCGTCGACGACGGGTGGGCCGAGGCGCGCAACGAACTCCAGGACATCGACGAACCCGAGCCGTGGGTGGGATACGCACACGGCGCCGCACCCGAGCCCGAACCCGTCCTGGCGCCCGAGGTCGCGGCCGAGCCCGCACTGCCCGCCGAACTCGCGGACGCCGGAGACGCCGAAACCGATGCCCCGTCCCTCCCTGACGACCTGCTGTGGCCCAGCGATGACTTCGCCCTGCCCCCGGCGACCCTGACTCCGACCGAGCCAGAACGTGGGCCGGAGCGTCGGCCGGAGCCGGTCGCGCCTGTGTCGCCGACGACCCGTGCCGACCTCTTCTCGGCCCTGCACGAGGTCCAGAACGGCGACACCAAGCCGGCTCCCGAGCCGCCGAAGCGCGACGAGCCCGAGAAGCCCCCGGCGCGCCTGGAGTACGTCGAGTTCGAGTCCTCCATCTCGGAGGAGGACGAGGAACCGGTCATCAAGGCTCCGCGACCGTCGACCTCCGACGTGTCGGCCCTCCTTGCAGAACTGCACGCCCTGAACACCGATCCGGAGAACTGAATGCTCGAGGCCGGCGACCGCGCCCCACTCTTCACCCTCAAGGACCAGGACGGCACCAAGGTGGCGCTGCGCGACCTGAAGGGCACGCCCGTCGTCCTGTACTTCTATCCCAAGGACGACACGCCGGGATGCACGACGCAGGCATGCGGCATCCGTGACCGCTGGGCCGAGTTCGAGGCCGCCGGGGCGACGGTCCTCGGGATCTCACCCGACCCCGTCGAGTCCCACGACGCCTTCCGCCGCAAGTACGACCTGCCCCACACGCTGCTCTCGGACCCGTCCCACACCGTGATGGAGAAGTACGAGGCGTGGGGCGAGAAGAACATGTACGGCAAGAAGACGGTCGGCGTCATCCGGTCGACGGTGCTCGTGGGCGCCGACGGCAGGATCGTCCGGCGCTGGAAGCGCGCGCAGGCCAAGACGCATGCCGAAGCCGTGCTGAAGGCCCTGGCCGAACTCGACTGACCGGCGGGTCAGCGCACCAGCGCCGCGAGGATGGCCACGACGATCCAGATGCCGACGGCCCAGGCCAGCAGGATGCGCGTGCGTGGCGGCCCCGTGCCCGTGTTGGACGGCGCGTGGTCGAAGTCGATCGGGTCGTCACGGTCGAAGCCGATGCGGACCCGTTGCGCCTCGAGCGCTGCCGTGCTCGGCGCCGTCGGCCGTTCGACGACGTCGTCACGTGGGGCCTCGAACCGGCGCGGGGCCTCGACCGTGACGAGACGGTCGGGCGCCGTTGGCGGCGGCGCGGCCCCCGCGGCGGGAACCGCGACCGGTTCTGCACGCGTGGCGTCCACCACGGGCGCGTCGACCGCGGCCACGTCGTCCTCGGGGTCCGCGCCATCCGCGTCCGCGACGAACTCCGCCAGCGCGGCCCGCAGCTCGGCGATCCGGTCCTCCGGCAGCCCCATGATCGCCGCGAGGTCGGCATCGTCGTCGACCCTGGCGTCCTGGACCAGCGCCAGCAGGCGCGCCTCCTCGGTCGCCGGCTGGCGCTGCTGGACGACGCTGTGCGCGACGGTCAGGACCGGGCGCATCGCGGTGTCCCCCCAGTAGCGCACGTCGTCGAGCACGTCGTGCCACGCATCAGGCACGTCCCCGGCCGGCAACATCGCGACGAGGTACGCCCGCGTGGTGCGGACGACGTCGGGGCTGGGCGTGGTGGTGTTCATCGCGTCGGAGCCTAATCGAGGGCTGGCCCCACCGGCGCCGCCCTGAACAGGCCCGCCGAGGGCCTGCCAGCGCGACGATCACGCCGTCCTGTCGCGCCGGCGGGTGACGGCCGGATTCGCGCCCGGCGGGGTCGCCGCACCCACCAGGGCAATGACCTCCAGCCGCTCGGACTCGCCGAGGACGTCGCCGACGTCGGTGCCCGACGGCGCATAGGCGAGGACCTCGTCCCCGGACACCGCCGTCACCTCGACGCGCTCGCGCCCCTCGCCCGTCGTCCACCCCGGGGCCACCGCACCGGTCAGCACACGCGCACGCACCAGCCGACGCCGCGGGCGCCCGAGCACCCACATCCGGGCCACGGCCTCCTGACCCGGGTAGCAGCCCTTGTCGAGGTGGACGTGGGTCGGCAGGACGCCGGCCTCCTCGGGCAGGTGCGGGGCGACGACCTCGCGGCCGAAGCTCGGCTCGCCCGCCACGACGCGGGCCGCGGCCAGGTCGTCCGTGTCGGCGGCCGCCACGTCGTCGCGTTCGGCGAGCGTTGCGGCCAGGTCGTCACCGATCACCTGGGCGCCGAAGGCATGGCGGACCACGAGGCCGTCGACGACGGGCCGCCAGGACCCGACGGCCAACCCGGCCACGCCAGCGCCGCGCAGGACGCGGTCGACGTCGGGTCCGTACAGGGCATGGACCGGGGTGTCCACCGGCGCGAACTGGACGTCCGCGAGGAAGGTCCGCTTCGCCGTGACGTCGAGGAGGTGCCGCGCGGCCGCCGGCGGCGCGAGCAGCGCGAGGCGTTCGGCGTGGACGACGATCCAGAACATCGCGAGCGGCGCCCCGTGGGGATCGAGGATGAGCGCGCCCCGGACCTCGCCGGGCCGGACGTCGGTGAGTCGTTGGCTCGTGACCTTGTCGAGGTGGTCGAGTCGGTCGGAGCCCGTCACCTCGATGACCTCGAGGTCGTCGAGTGCGAGGATGGCCATGCCTGGTCCCGTCGTGGAAGCGGATGCCGTCAGGGTGCCCGGCTCAGGCCGCGGGGTCGAGTTCACCCTCGCGGTCGAGGACCCGGAGCAGGTCGCGCTTGGCCGGGACTCCCGACGTCCGCGCCAGGATCCGACCACCGTGGTCCAGCACGAAGAGCGTGGGAACGCGCATGACGTGATGGGCGTCGGCGATGTCGAGGTGGTCCGCCGCGTCGGCGTAGACCCACCGGAAGTCGGGCCGTTCGTCGACGACCTCCGTCAGGATCTGCTTGACCGTGACGCAGGGGGCGCAGGTCGGCGACCCCAGCAGGAGCGCACCACCGACGCCGTCGAGGCCGACGAGGCCGACGGCGTCGAGGTGATCGGCCCGGAAGCGCCCGTCGCTGCTCACCACCTGCCCGTCGCGGCGCTGCCACCACGCACCGACGAGCGCCATCGTCACGACGATGGCGGCGACGAGCAGCAGGCGCAGCAGCATCAGGCGGCGCCACGAGCACGCAGGCGCGCACCGACGAGGTACAGCTCGCACCCGACGCAGATGCCGGTCAGGGCGAGCAGCGACGACAGCGCCAGCACGATCCCGACCGCCACCCAGCCGACGACGGCGTCCGCACCACCGAGGGCGAACGCGACCACGCCGATCCCGGCGACGACGAAGCCGCACAGCTGCGCGAAGCGCGGCGGCCCCTCGAGCTCGGTCTCGGGCGGGGGGCCGAGGTCGAGGTGGCGCTTCACGACGCGGAACAGCGAGCCGTACGGCGACCAGGCCAGCCCTGCGAAGGTCGAGATCGCGAACATCACGGTCTGGAACGCGACCAGCGCGACGCCGACCGGCCCTTGGATGACCAACGCCGTGGCCAGGACCAACGTCGTGATGGCCGCTCCGAAGCGCGGCCCGCGAACGTCGATGAGGAGATTTCCGGCGTCGTCGTACGCGAGGCCGGGGCGGGTCGTGGTGGTCATCTGCCGTCCTGTTCGCTGCGGGTGTCGCCGTCGGCCTCCTGCGCCGCGAGCAGGCCCGTGGCCTTGCGCAGCAGCAGTCGCACGGCCTGACGGCCCTTCATGTCGCGGATCCGGCTGACGTCGACGATCTCGTGGCCGGCACGGTCAGCCCAGCGCGCGAAGGCGGCGGGGGCGCCCTTGACGTCGGTCAGCACCTCGAGGTGGTCGCCGGGCCGCAGGCCGACCACGGCGCGCATCGTCGCCACCACCCCGCCCTGGTAGGTCTGGCCCCGCGCATCGACGGTGTCGACCGGCGTCGGCGCGGCGCCGACCCCGGCGTCGTCGAGGCGGGCCGTGACGCGGCCGGTCGCCGAGGTGACGTCGACCGGGGCGCCCGCGGCGCGGATCGCTCCGCGCAGGAACCCCCGGGCGAGCGCGTCACCGACCGCACCGTCCACCTCGCCGATGAGGCGCAGGCCGACCTCGAGGCCCTCGACCACCACCCGGTCGGCGTCCTGCTCGGCGACCCGAACCTCGGGAAACGCCCGCTTCAGGCCCTCGATCGCCACCACGACGGCGGCTTCGAAGTCTCGCGCGTCCGCGCGTCCGGCACTCGCGGACACCAACCGGCGGCCCTGTTCCTCGGCGAGCAGTTCGAGTTTCGCCTCGTGCTCGCTCAGCCCGGCGATCAACTGCACGACGACGTGGACGCCCAGCTGGCTCCCGGGTGGGACGGACACGTCGCCCGGCACGCTGACCTGTTCCCGGGCCACGTACACCTTGGCCGGCCGACCGCCACCCGGGTGCTTGCGGCGGCTCGTGACGACCAGCCCGGCATCGGCCAGGTTGTCGAGGTGGCTGCGGGCGACGTTGGGGTGCAGGCCGAACATCTCCGCGACCTCGCGGGCGCTGGCGGGGACGCCTTCGGTGCGCAGGCGGCGGTAGATGCCGGCGCGGGTGGGCACGCCGAGAGCGCGCTCGACGGCCTGGTCGTCGAGCGGCGAGGGTGCGGGATCGGCCACCACGGCGTGCACGTCTCGTTCCGGTTGTCGGGCGCGGGTCTGGCGCGGGTCTGGAAGCAACGCGACAGGTTCCGTGGTTGATCCTGCCGGCGCGCGTGAGGGAGTGCAAACAGTGCAAACCCCGGTCGTGGTTGACCCACCACTACGAACTGACCATTCGGTACCCATGGACAAGTCGCCCGACCGTGCGTAATGTTCGTGCCACGCTCGGTGCAGACGGGGTACGTACACGTCGGTCGCGGGGCGGGCAGCACATCACCGTCGGTCGCGACGGTGCGGAGGCAGTGATCTCCGGGGGCAAGTTCGGTCGCCGTGCTCGACGAGTCGACTCATCCGAGTCGACCCATCGGGCAGCCCCCGGCAGGGAGCCAGTGGCGAGACCGGCCAGGAACGCAGGCTGGACTCGACACCGAGGTTTCCACGATGACCGCATTCGTCGTCACGAATCGCCACACCCTCCGCCGGACACTGCGCCTGGCCACGTTGCTGGCGGCGATGCTGTCGCTGCTGCTCACGGCGATCACACC
>JBFJMP010000182.1:0-5561 GCA_041633895.1 Nitriliruptoraceae bacterium | reverse complement strand
CAGCACGTCCACGCGTTCGACCACCACGAGCCGCCCCTTGCGGATGATGCCCACGCGATCGGCGACCCGTTCCACCTCGGACAGGGTGTGGCTCGACAGGAACACCGTGCGTCCCGCCGCGCGCACCTCCTCGACCAGCGCGTGGAACTCCTGCTGCATCAGCGGGTCGAGGCCGGTGTTGGGTTCGTCGAGGATCAACAGGTCGGGCTCGTTCATGAACGCCTGGATCAGGCCGATCTTCTGGCGGTTGCCCGTCGAGTAGTCACCGACCTTGCGGGTCAGGTCGGCCTGGAACCGGTCGGCCAGGGAAGCGACCACCTCCGCATCGACGCCGCCACGCAGGCGGGCGAAGTAGTCCAGCGTCTGCTGGTCGGTCATGTCCGGGTACAGCGCGAGGTCACCCGGCACGTAGCCGATCCGGCGCCGGATCTCGACCGATCGGTTGTGCGTGTCCATCCCGAGGATCGTCGCCTGTCCCGCCGTCGGTCGGATCAGGTCGAGGATGGTGCGGATCATCGTCGACTTGCCCGCCCCGTTGGGGCCGAGGAAGCCGAAGACCTCACCGGTGGCCACCTCGAGGTCGAGGTCGACGAGCGCCGCGACGTCCCCGTAGTGCTTGGTCAGGCCTCGCGTCCAGATGGCGGCGTCCGTGCTCGTCATGATGCGTGCTCCTCCGTGCCACCGTCGCGGTGTCGCGCCTCCCAGGCCTCGATGAGCCGCGGGAACTCCTCGTCCCAGAACTCGGCGAAGTCCGCCAGCGCCGCCACGCGGTCACCGCGCCCCGGCCCGTCGCCGACGACCTGCCGGCCCTGCTCGGCCACGGCGCGCAGGGCGGCCATCCTCGCGTGCTGGCCGGCGAGGAGCCGGCCCCACGCCCCGGGGAGGAGGCGGAAGTAGGCCCGCCGGTCCCCCGGCACACCGGTGCGCTCGACCAGGCCACTGTTGACCAGCAGGCGGGTGTTCGTGCTGATCGACCCCGCACTGGCCCCGAGGGCCTCCGCCAGTTCCTCGGACGACTGGCGCGGTGGGTCGCACACGAGCAACCACCCGACGATGCGCCCGGAGACACGGGGCGATCCTGCCTCCTCGAACCACGTGGCGACCTGCTCGACGTACTCCATGAGTTCGCTGTCGCCTGCCACCACCGCACCGCCTTCCGATTGCCACACGGTACGACAGCCCTTCACAACATTCAGTTCATACTGAACGTTCTGATCCACGTGGGTCAGCGTGCGACCGCTGATTGCCCAATTCCTTTGCAAAGACTCTTTGCGATCTGTAGCGTGGTCGACATGACGACGACCCCGCCGCCCCGTGAGCCCGGCACCGTCCACCTCGACGGCGACCAACTGCTCGCGCTTGCACATCCCCTGCGGATGCGCCTGCTCGCCGTGCTCCGCCTCGACGGACCGAGCACCGCCAGCGCCCTCGCCGACCGCCTCGACACCAGTTCGGGGCGCACCAGCTACCACCTGCGCCAGCTCGCGGCCGCAGGACTCGTCGAGGAGGATCACGACCGCGGCAACGCCCGCGACCGCTGGTGGGTCGCCAGCCACTCCGAGACCTCGTGGTCCGACACCCAGTTCGTCGACGACCCGGACACGGCCGCCGCTGCGGACTGGCTGCTCGGCCATGTCGTCCGCATCCACGCCGACCAGTCCAGCGGCTGGGCCGCCAGCCACCGCGACTGGCCTGCGTCCTGGGTCGACGCCAGCACCATGTCCGACCACTTCCTGCGCCTCACGCCGGACCGCCTCCAGGCCATGAACGCGGAGTTGCGTGCCGTGGTCGACCGCTACACCGCCGAGGAGGCCGCGCCCGATGACCCCGACGCCGAGCGGTGCACGGTCATCATCCACGCCTTCCCGAACCCGGAGCCACCGTTGTGACGGTCGATGCCGCGGGCGTCCAGCGCCGCTACCTCACCCTGCAGGCGCTGCGGTGGGTGCCGACCGGGCTGATCATCCCGGTGTTCGTCCTGCTGCTGCAGGACCGGGGCCTCTCCCTCGCCCAGATCGGGATGGCCGGCGCGGCGCAGGGGCTGCTCGTGCTCCTGCTCGAACTGCCGACGGGTGGGCTCGCGGACAGCCTGGGGCGCCGCCCCACCCTGCTCGCCGCCAGCCTCGTCGACCTCGTCTCCCTGACGGTGCTCACGCTCGTCGCCAACCTCGCCACGGCCGCGCTGGCGTTCGCACTGCAGGGCGTCTACCGGGCGCTCGAGAGCGGACCGCTCGACGCGTGGTTCGTGGACGCGACGCTGGCCGCCGATCCCGACGCGACCTATGAGCGCGGGCTCGCCCACGGCAACGCGGCACTGAGCATCGCCATCGCGGTCGGGGCGTCCGCAGCCGGCGGCCTGGTCGCGCTTGCGCCACGCCTCGACCTGGATCCCTTCGCCCTCCCGGTGTTCGCGGCCATCGCCATGCGGATCGTGAACATCGCGGCCCTGACGGCGCTCATGACCGAGGTGCGTGACGCGCAACCCGGCGCGTTTCGTCGCGCGCTGCAGGCTGTCCCGGCCACCGTCCGCGGGGGTGTCGCCGTCGTCCGGGGTTCGCGGGTCCTGCTCGCCCTCGTCGCCGTCGAGGTGTTCTGGGGCTTCGGCATGGCCACGTTCGAGTGGTTGCTTCCCCCACGGCTCGCCGAGGTCGCCGGGGACGCCGACCGTGCTGCGGCCATGATGGGGCCGGCGGTCACCGCGGCGTGGGTCGTCTCGGCGCTGGGCGCTGCGGCCATCCCTCGCATCACGCGTCGGTACGGCGAGCGGGCGACGGCCGCCGCAATGCGCGTCCTGCAGGGTGCGACGATCGCCGGGATGGGTCTGTTCGGTGGCGTCACCGGAGTCCTCGCCGCCTACCTCGCGAACTACCTCGTCCACGGTGCGGCCAACCCGGTGCACCAGGGCCTGCTCCATCGCCAGGTCACGTCGGCCCACCGGACCACGGTGCTGTCGGTCAACTCGATGGTCAGCCATCCGGCGGGCGCCGTCGGCGGCATCGTGCTGGGGGCGGTGGCCGACGGGGCCGGCCTGACCCCGGCCATGCTGATCGGCGCCGCCGTGCTCGCCCTGGCCGCCCCGCTCTACCTCGTGCGCCCGCGTACGGGGCGTTCGACCCCCATCGAGATGTCCGAACGTGCCGTACCCTGAGTGGCAGTTGCACGGCCGGAGTCTCCCATGAACGCCACGGCATGAACGTCGACGCCTTCAGCCTCGCCCTCGGCATGCTGACCATCGCCGCCGCTGGCATGGGCATCGCGGCACTGGCCGGACGTCTCCTGCGGATCGACGCCCTGGCGGTGACGCCGTCGCTGGCCCTGACGGCGAGCGCCGGCATCGCGGTGGTCGCCATGCTCGGCAGCCTCACCTACTCCGAGTACTTCCACTTCACGCCGTGCGAACTGTGCTGGTACCAGCGCATCGCGATGTATCCGTTGGCGCTCCTGCTGGGCATCGCGGCCTGGCGGGAGGACCTCGACATCCGCCGCTACGCGATCCCGTTGGCGTCGATCGGCGCCGCGATCTCGGCCTGGCACGTGCTCGTGCAGCGCGTCCCCTCGATCGAGGGCGGCTCGTGCGACGTCACTGCCCCGTGCACGGTGATCTGGGTCGACACGTTCAACGTCTTCACCATCCCCACCATGGCGCTCGTCGGCTTCCTGTCGATCATCGCCCTGCTCGCCACGACACGGAGCGACGACGCATGACCGGCAAGAAGCGAAACGACCGGGTCCTGGGGCTCGCCTTCGGCGCGGTCCTGCTGATCGCCGCGTTCGGCGTGGCCATGGCCCTGACCGGCAGCGGCGGTCCGGCCGAGGCCACCGAGATCGCTCCCGTGACGATCACGGGCGACGCCCTGTTGGCGTTCCCGGCCCCCGGCGAGGCCGACGCCGGAGTCGGCTCCACCGCCCCACAGGTCTCAGGGGTCGACTTCGACGGCAACGCGGTTGACCTGCTGAGCGAGGACTCGTCGACGATCGTCGTCTTCCTCGCCCACTGGTGTCCGCACTGCCGCCGTGAGGTGCCCGTGCTCGTGGACGAACTCGGTGGCAGCCTGCCCGACGGCGTCCGCTTGATCGGCGTCGCGACCGCAACGCGCGATACCGAGGCCAACTACCCACCGTCCGCGTGGCTGGACTCCGAGGACTGGCCGTTCGACGTCCTCGTCGACTCCAAGGACTTCGAGGCCGCAGCCGCCTACGGCGTGAACAGCTTCCCGGCGTTCGCCGTGGTGGGACCCGACGGCGCGCTGCTCGCCCGTGGCAGCGGCGAACTGTCCGCCGAGGCACTGCAGGAACTGGTGACGATCGCGGCAGACGCCGCGAGCTGAGCCGTCACTCGGCCGGTTCCAGTTCGATCTTCGGGAACAGCACGACCGTCTCGCCCAGCCGGGTTCCGGCCGGGACCTCGTCGCGGTGCCAGCCGTGCCCGTCGAGGTCCTCGTCCAGTCCCAGCCACCCACGAACGGTCGCCGACGAGAACGGCGTGTACGGCGCGAACGCCGTGGCCGCACCCGAGATCGCCTGCAACGCGACGTGCAGGGTCGTCCCCGTCCGCGTCAGGTCGGTCTTGGCGGTCTTCCACGGCGTCTTGGTGTTGAGGTAGGCGTTGGTCTCCTGCGCGATCTCGAGCGCGAGGCGCAGCCCGGCACGCAGCTCGACCTTCTCGATCTGCACCGCCATCTCGGCCAGCAGCCGGTCGACGGTGTCCAGCAGGGCGCGGTCCTCGTCGTCGAGGTCGCCGGCCTCCGGCATCACGCCGTCGAAGTTCTTGTGGGTCATCCCGAACACGCGGTTGACCAGGTTGCCCCAGCCGTTCGCCAACTCGTCGTTGGCCCGCCGCACCAACTCCTCCTCGGAGATGTCGGTGTCGGTGTACTCGGGCAGGTTCGCCGCCAGCGCGTACCGCAACTGGTCCGGTGTCCATGTGTCGAGGTAGTCCAGGACCGGCGTGCCGATGCCGCGCGACTTCGACGCCTTCTCGCCCTTGAACGTGACGTACTGGTTGGCCGGCACGTTGGTCGGCAGGTTCAGCGCCCCGGTCTCGGGCGTGCGCCCCTGCGAGTACCCGAGCAGGTACGTGGGCCAGAACACCGCGTGGAACGGGATGTTGTCCTTGCCGATGAAGTAGTACGACTCGGCGTCCGGGTTCTCCCACCACGCCTTCCACGCGTCCGGGTCGCCGGTCTGCGCCGCCCACTCCTTGGCAGCCGACAGGTAGCCGATGACGGCCTCGAACCAGACGTAGATCGCCTTGCCCTCGCCGATCGTGTCCAGTTCGGGCGGGATCGGCACGCCCCACGTCAGGTCGCGGGTGATGGCTCGGTCGATCAGGCCCTCGCGCACGAAGCCGAGCGCCCAGTTGATGACGTGGTTGCGCCATCCCTCGCGCCCCTCGAGCCAGGTGAGCAGTTCGTCGGCGAGCTTCGGGAGCAGGATGAAGTAGTGCTCGGTCTCCCGCGGTTCCGGCGTGGCCCCGCTGAACTTGGACCGCGGGTCGATCAGGTCGGTTGGGTCGAGCGTCTTGGAGCAGTTGTCGCACTGGTCGCCACGGGCGTTCTCGT
>JBFJMP010000181.1:0-5574 GCA_041633895.1 Nitriliruptoraceae bacterium | reverse complement strand
CGCGGGCGCCTGGTGGGCACCCCGGGGCAGGGACGCTTCCTGGGCAAGACGGGCACCCTCGACGACGTGAAGGCGGTCGTGGGCCGCGTCCTGCCCCTCGATCCCGCCGCCGACTCCCGTCGGCTGCACGTGGCCGTGGTCGCCAACGGCATGCCGGCGGGTGGCAGCTGGGCCGTGACGGTGCTCATGGACCAGCTGGCCCTGCTGTTGGTCGATCACCTCGACGGCTGCAGCAGCGTGGCCGACGACGCCGGAGTCGTGACCCGGACCTGCGCGTGAGCGCCACGGCCGACCTCGTCATCGTCGGCGCGGGTCCCGCCGGCAGCGCCTGCGCCCTGGCGGCGCTGCAGGGCGACCCCGACCTGCGGGTCGTCCTCGTCGACCGCGCCGAGTTCCCCCGCGACAAGGTGTGCGGGGACGGCGTGGGTCCGGACGGGCTGGCCGTGCTCGACGACCTCGACGTCGCCCACGTCACGGCGGGCCACCCCGACGTCTGGACCGTGGCCCTGGCCTCGCCCAGCGGCCGCACGGTGACCGGTCCGATCCCGCGCCCGGGCCGCGTCGTGCCGCGCGCCGTGCTCGACGCGCGCCTCCACGCGGCCGCGGTCGCCCGGGGCGCCGAACCCCGCCGCATGCGGGTCACCCGCCTCGACCATGACCGGGACGGCGTCGTCGTCAACGGCGAGTTGCGTGCCCGATGGGTCGTGGGCGCGGACGGGGCGAACTCCGTGGTGCGTCGCCTCGTCGGCGCTCGCTCGCGTGACCCGCGTCACACCGGCCTCGCCATCCGTGGCTACGCCAACGCGCCGATCCGCGACCTCACCTTCCGGTTCGAGGCGACCCGCTGGCCGTCGTACGGCTGGGCGTTCCCGGTGGACGGCGACGGCCTGTGCAACGTGGGGTGGGGCCCGTTCGACCAGCGCCTGGTCAGCGGGCGCGGCGACCTGCTCGCCGGTCTCGCGCGGACGTTCCCGGACATCGACGTGGACGCGGAGTCGCTGGGGGCACACCCCCTGCCCCTGTCCACCAGTCGGCCGCGGCTGACCACCGGTCGCGTGCTCCTGGTCGGCGACGCGGCCCACCTCGTGCACCCCCTCACGGGAGAGGGCATCCACCACGCCCTGCTGTCCGGGGCGCTCGCCGGTGCGGCGGTCGCCGGCCGTCCGCAGGACGCGGACCGGACCTACCGGGCGAGCATGCGCGAGCGGTTCGGCCGCCACCTGCGCCACACGGCGGTGGCGGCCCGCCTGTTCCGTTCGCCCCGTCCGGTGGACCTGACCGTGGCCGCTGCGGCGGACAACCCGGCGGTGCTCGACGACCTCGCCGAGTTCGCGCTCGCGTCCGGCCTGATCACCCCGCGCCTGGCCGTCGGCCTCGCACGCCGGGCTGCGCGACATGCCGTGGCCAGGTCCCTCGCCGGCAGCGCGTCCGGCTGAGCCCGGTGCAGGGGCGACCGTGACGGTTAGGCTCGATCGCAGTCGGACACAGGCACGTGATGAGCACCGAGCACCCGCGCACCCTGGCCGCCCTGCGAGCATCGGGACACCCCGATCGCAGCGTGAAGCAGGAGATGCGCGACAACCTCGTCGCTCGGCTGCGTGAGGGCCGTCCACTGGCCACGGGGATCGTGGGCTACGACGACTCGGTCCTCCCGCAGCTCGAACGGGCCCTGCTCGCCGGGCACGACCTGATCCTGCTGGGGGAACGCGGTCAGGCCAAGACGCGCCTCGTCCGACGACTCGTGGACCTGTTGGACGAGCTCGCCCCGACCGTCGAGGGCTGCGAGATCAACTGCCATCCTGCCCACCCCGTGTGTGCCCACTGTCGCGCGCTGGCCGCGGACCTCGGCGACGACCTGCCCGTCGTGTGGATCGACCGCGAACGCCGGTTCGCCGAGAAGCTGGCCACACCCGACGTCGCGGTCGCCGACCTGATCGGCGACGTCGACCCGATGAAGGTCGCCGAGGGCCGCCACCTGTCGGACGAGGGCACCATCCACTTCGGCCTGGTGCCGCGGACCAACCGCGGGATCGTCGCGATCAACGAACTGCCGGACCTGCCGTCGCGGATCCAGGTCGCGCTGCTGAACATCCTCGAGGAACGTGACGTCCAGATCCGCGGCCACGTCGTCCGCCTGCCCCTCGACGTGCTCCTCGTCGCCACCGCGAACCCGGACGACTACACGAACCGTGGTCGGATCATCTCGCCCCTGAAGGACCGCTTCGGGGCGCAGGTCCGCACCCACTACCCGCGCACGATCGCGGACGAGATCCAGATCGTGCGGGACGAGGTCGAACCCCCGCCGGGCGGCGTCGACGTGCACGTGCCCACGTTCGTGGACGAGGTGCTGGCCGAACTCGTCGCGCTCCTGCGGACCTCGTCCGAGGTGAACCAGCGCTCCGGCGTGTCCGTCCGCTACACGATCGGGGCGCACGAGACCGCGGTCGCCGGGGCGGTACGCCGCGCGGCGCGGACCGCTGCCAGTCTCGCGGTACCCCGCGTCGTGGACCTGTGGGCCGTCGTGCCGTCCGCGCTGGGGCGGGTGGAGTTCGACCTGCTCGAGGAGGGGCGCGAGGAGGAGATCGTCCACCACGCCCTCCAGCGGGCGATCCTCACGGTGTGGCGTCGGCACCTGGGGGCCGAGGACCTCACGGGGCTGGTCCAGCGCTTCGACGACGGGCTGGGGATCCAGACCGCCGACACGATGCCCGCGGCCGACCTGCTGGCCCAGTTCGACGGGCCGATCGACGGGCTGGCCCGCTGGATGCAGGTGCTGGGGGAGTCCGCCGAGAACCCCGAGGTGGCGGCCGCCGTGGTCGAGTTCGTGCTCGAGGGACTGCACCTCGGGCGACGGATCAACAAGTCCCTCTCGGGGGCCGACGACGTCGGCTCCGGGACGGCTGGCTACGGCGCCATCGGAGGCTGACGTGCGCGCACGCTACGGGCCGTGGGACGGCACCCAGGATCCGCTGGGGGAGCGTGTCGACGTCGGTGACGTCCTCAACAGCCTCGGGGACGACCTGCTCAGCGGCCTCGGTGGGCGCGAGGCGCTCCAGCGCCTGCGCCAGCGGGGCGTCGGTGACCAGCGCGGGCTGCGTGCCCTGCGGGAACGCATCCGTCGGCTGCGCGACGAGGCGGCTGCCGACGTCGACGTCGACGGCCCGCTGGCGTGGCTGTCCGACGCGCTGGACGAGGTCGTGGACCTCGAACGCACGGCGTTGGCGGACACGACCGGTCCGGACGCACGCTTCGCGGAGGCGGTCCTCGACTCGCTGCCGGCGGACCCCGCGGGGCGCTTCCGTGAGCTCGGCAACCACGACTTCACCTCGGACGAGGCCCGTCAGCGCTACGACGAGTTGCGCGAGCAGCTGACGAAGGACGTCCTCGACGCCTACCTGCGTGACCTCGCCGGCGCGATGGACCAGGTGGGTCCGGAGCAGGTGCGCGAGCTGACCGAGATGCTGGGCGAGCTGAACCAGATGCTCGCCGCGCGCGACCGCGGTGAGGAACCGGACTTCGCCGGGTTCATGGCGCGTCACGGCCACCTGTTCCCCGAACAGCCGCGCACCCTCGACGAACTGCTGGAGGTCCTCGCACGCCGCATGCTCGCCATGCAGCAACTGCTCGCGGCGATGACGCCCGAGCAGCGCCGGCAGATGGTCGACCTCGCACGCCAGGTCCTCGACGACCTCGACCTGCAGCTCCAGCTGTCGCAGCTGCAGGAGAACCTCGCCGGTGCGCTCGCCGGGATGGACCTGTCCGGGTTCGGGCCCCCCGAGCGTGACGGGCAGATGCCTGGCCCGCTGTCGCAGGCCGTCGACCAGATGGAGCGGATCGCTGAGCTGGACGAACTCGAGCGCACGCTCGCCGGGGACTACGTGGGGGCCTCGTTGGAGGACATCGACGAGGATGCCCTGCGGCGCTCGCTGGGGCAGGACGCCGTTCGCGACCTTCGCCGCCTGCGGCAGATCGAGCGCGAACTGGAGGCCGCCGGCGTGATGAACCGTCGGGACGGCGAACTCGAGCTCACGCCGCGTGGTGCTCGGCTGCTGGGGGAGCGGGCGCTGACGGCGCTGCTGGAGCGTGTGCGGCGAGAGCCGGCGACACGGGCGGCGGGGGCCGACCCCGAACCGACGGGCCAGACCCGCGCGTGGACCTTCGGCGATCGGGAGCCGTTGGCGGTCAACCGCACGATCAGCAACGCCGTCATGCGCACGATCGGGGCCGGGGGCGAGGTCGGTGGCGTGGGTCCCGACGGACGTGCGCGCCTGCGCCTCGAACCCGACGACCTCGAGGTCGTCGAGCAGGAGGTGCGGCCCTCCACCGCGACCGCGCTGCTGCTCGACCTGTCGTTCTCGATGCCGCTCAACGGCCACTTCGTCCCGGCCAAGCGCATGGCCCTCGCGCTGCACGCCCTGATCGAGGGCAAGCACCGCCAGGACTCCCTGCACCTGATCGGGTTCTCGGACTACGCCCGCCGCCTGCAACCCGCCGACCTCGCCAAGGCCGGGTTCGAACGGGTCTACGGGACCAACATGCAGCATGCGTTCCTGTTGGCCCGGCGACTGCTGGCGGACGACCCGCGCCCGGTCAAGCAGGTGATCATGGTCACCGACGGCGAACCCACGGCGCACCTGGTCGACGGCGAGGCATGGTTCAACTGGCCGCCGGTGCCCGAGACCCTGGAGGCCACGCTGCGGGAGGGGATGCGGTTGGCACGCATGGGCATCGCCCTGCACATCTTCCTGCTGGAGGACGCCCCGGGCCTCGTGGCCTTCGCGCAACGCCTGGCGGACATGACCGGTGGGAGCGTCGTCCAGATGTCGGCCGAGGAGGTCGGTCGCACCGTGATCTCGGGCTACCGCTGACGACGAGGCGAACGACGCGAGATGGTGTTCGAGTGTTCACGAGGCTGAAACCCGTTCCCGTACCGACGGGTATCATGGGCGGTGGGACGCCACGGAACCCGTGGCACGGCTGACGCCGGGTGAGCACGACCAGGACGACTGAACGCACAGGTGACCCCTGTGCCGCGTCCAGGAAGACACCCCGGTGAAGACCCGACTCACCTTCCGAGACCCCAAGCTCGAGGCCCTTCGCGCCATCCCGGCGTTCGCCTCCCTGCCCGCCCGTCGCCTCGACGAGGTCGCTCCGCTGTTGGACGAGCTCGACGTTCCGGCCGGGCGCGAACTCATGCGCGAGGGCGACCGTTCCCGCGAGTTCCTGTTCATCGTCGAGGGGAGCGTTCGCGTCATGCGTGACGACGCCACCGTGGCCATCCTGGGTCCCGGCGACGTCGTCGGTGAGACGGGCGTGCTGACCGGTGCCCGCCGCAACGCCACGGCGTACGCGCTCACCCCGCTGCACGTGCTCGTCGGCACCTCGCGCGTGATGGACGCTGTCCGCGAGGCGGACGTGACGGTCGCCGCGACCCTCGACGAGACCGTGGCAGCACGCCGCCTGACGCCCCAGGCCGCCTGAGCCGCCCCGGTTCCGCGCCCCACCGGTTTCGTCCCGGACCTAGGCTGGGAGTCGATCGACGCACCGGTGGGGTTGCGTCGCGTCGCGGAGGGG
>JBFJMP010000180.1:0-5581 GCA_041633895.1 Nitriliruptoraceae bacterium | reverse complement strand
GCCAGGAACGCCACGTCCACGCCGGGTTCGAACGCTGCCTGTGACACGGCTGCCGCGGTCTCGTACCGGTTCGCGCCGGACAACCGTGACACCCCCTCGTCCACCGACGGACCGTCGACCTCGACGACCACCTCGGCGGTGCCGCACGCCTCGGTGAACCCGACCTGGCAGGCCTCGTAGGTCACGACGCCGGTGCCGGGTTCGGTCGGGTCGAGGACCAGTCGGCCGTCGACGACGGACGCGCCGACCGATGCCGGGGCGTCGACCACCGCGAGGCTGGTCGGGTCGAGGGCAGCGTCGCCCGCGTCGTCGTTCGCCAGTACGTCGACGTCGGTCGTCGCGCCGACCTCTGTCGTCGTCTGGTCGTCCACCAGCACGGGGACCCGGTGCTCGTACGACCCAGCGTCCGGGGCACCACCCGCGGGTCGGGCCACGCCACGTGCATCCGCGTCGAGGCCGGCGTCGATCCCGGCGTCCAGCGCTGCGGACCCCGGCACCAGCGGCAGCACCGCCACCGGCCCGGACCGGTCCACCTCGCCCAGTTCGAGCGTGGGGTCCACCACGTCGTCCGCGTGGAGGGGGCACGCCTCGAGAGTTGGTTCCGCGGATGTCCCGCGGGAGAGGACGTTGCCCCCCAGCGACGTCACGTCCGAGTCGGGGGCGATGGCACACGCCAGGTCGGAGCCGATCGCGACCGCGTTGGCCAGCTGGATCGCACCCGTGCCCTTCGTGACGAGGGCGAGCCCGACGATTCCCCCCCGCGCGGTCACGTGGGCGACCTCGACATCCGCGGTTACGGCGTAGACCACCGCAGCCATGTCACCGCTCTCGACCGTGAGGTTGCGCACCGTGCCCGCACCCGCGAAGACCGCCGCGCCAGCCAGCGGGACGCTCGGGTCTGTCCGGTCCTCCTGCGAGTGCACGGACACATCACGCAGCTGGAGGTCGAGGCCACCGAAGCCCACGAGTCCCTGGGCGTCATACGCATCGGTGACGTCGTGACGCACCTCCACGCGCTCGAGCACGAGCTGCTCGGCCTGGGGCGAGGCGACCGCGTACGCCACGCCCCTCTCCGGGTCGGTGTGCTCCGCGAGGTTGTGGTCGATGAGCGTGTCGACCAGGGCGATCCGAGCGGCGAGCTCGGCGGCCTCGGTGGAGGTGGTCCCGATGGCCGCGCCGTTCGGCCGGAGGGTCGGGTCGGAGGTGCGCACCGTGTTGCCGGTGAGGCGGACGCGCTCGAGCCGAAGGTCGGTCGCCGTACCCGCGAAGTAGACGCCACCTCCGTATGGCGCGTCCTCCGGGGCCGTGCCGCCTTCGACGGTGAGGTCCTCGAGCACCACGGTGGAGCTGGCCACCAGGAACACGCGCGAGAGCCCCTGGGCGTCCACGATCGTGGCGTCGCGACCGGCGCCCCGGATGGTCACGCCAAGCGGCTGGGGGGCGAGGGTCAGCAGTGGCAGCACGCCGTGGTCGAGTTCGAAGGTGCCCGCCGGCAGCTCGATGACGTGTCCTGAACCACCCGAACCCGTGACCTGCGAGACCGCCTCCCGCAGCGACAGTTCGCCGTCGCCCGGGTCGCTGACGTCCTGCGTCGTGGTCACCTGCAGGCTGAGCGCGGCGACCGCCGGCCGCGGCGTCACGACGAGCATCGCCGCCACCAGCGCGGCCGCGACAGCCACCCGTCCTGCTCGTGTCCCGACCTGGCCCATGCGACGCCCTCCGTGTGCTGGCACCCTGAAGGCGTTCAGGCCCGATGAACATCGTTCATCGCAGGTCGTGGGGCTCGCACTACCGTTGGTGGCGTGCAAGGGGGACCACGACAGGAGGCCGTCCCGCGTGACGTCTGCAGATCCTGCGTCGCCCCTGCGTCGCCCCCTGGTGGGCCGGGACCGCGAGATCGCCCGCCTGGCCGGCGCCGTGGAGGGAGCCGTCGGCGGTCGGGGCCATGCCGTCCTGCTCCTCGGGGACGCAGGGATGGGCAAGACCCGGCTTCTGGAGGAGACGCACGCGTTGGCCACCGATGCCGGCGCGGACGTGTGCTGGGGACGCGCGTGGCGACCCGAGGACGCCCCGGCGTTCTGGCCGTGGGTGCAGGTCCTCCGCGAGCTCGTCCGCAGCCGCAGCCGCACCGAACTCGTCCCGTCGCGGCACGCAGCGGCCATCGTCGGACGCGTCGCGCCGGACGTCGCCGAGGCCCTCGCGGTCGAACCGGCAGCCCATGACCCCGGCCCGTTCGACGTCCTCGACGCCATGGCTGCGACGCTGGTGCACGCCGCTCGGGGGCGACCCCTCGTCGTCCTCCTCGACGACCTCCATGACGCCGACGCACCGAGCCTCGACCTGCTCGCCCTCCTCGCCGGGCAGGCGTGGGCCAGCTCGCTGGCGATCGTGGCGGCCAGCCGACCCACCACGTCGACCGCCCTGTCCGACGTGGCCGCTCGAGCCGACGTCGTCTCCGTCCGCGGCCTCGACGCCGAGGGGATTCGCGCCCTCGCCGTGGCCGGCGGCGTCGAGGTGGGCACCGATCGCGCCGCACGACTCGAACGCGACACGCGCGGCAACCCCTTCCTCGTCCTCGAGTCACTGGCCGCCGGTGACCACGGTGACCCGGGTGTCGGCGTCCGCAGCCTCACCGAGTCCCGCCTGCGGGACCTGCCGCCCGCCATGGTGCAGTTGCTCACGGCGGCTGCGGTGCTGGACGACCAGGCCGACGAGGTGCTGCTGGCCGAGATGCTGGACCGGGACCCGGTCGAGCTGCTGGAGGACCTCAAGTCACTCGCCGACCTCGGCCTCGTCGCTCGTGCCGAGCGGCCGACGGCGTGGACCGTCGGACACGACCTCCTTCGCGATGCACTCCTGGACCGCTGTGAGGAGACGGCTCGGCGCCGCCTCGACGAGGCGGCCGCACGTGCCCTGGCCGGACGCCACGGTGACGACCCGCAGCACGCCGCGGCCGTGGCCCATCACCTCGCGGCTGCCGTGCCCCTGGTGCCCGCGCACGAGGCCGCGGCCGCCCTGCGTCGCGCCGCCGACGTCGCCACCGGCCGGCTCGCGCACGAGGAGGCCGCCCGGCACCTGACGACGGCGGCCGGCCTCCTGCGAACGGTCACGGACCTCGAGGAGGTCCGCCTCGACGTCCTGCTCGACCTCGGCCGCGCCCAGCTGCGCGGTACCGCTCCGGCCTCTGCCCGCACCACGCTGGCCGAGGCGACCGAGCTCGCCCGGCGTGTCGGTGGGGACGCGCGCACCGCCCAGGCGGTGCTGCTGTCCTGCGACGCCACCCGACGGGCGCCGGGGTTCGACATGGACGCGGCGGCCGTGGTCCCCGAACTGGACGACGCACTGGAACGCCTCGCCCCGCACGACGACCCGACGGCGCTGACGCTCCGCGCCCAGTTGGCCGCGACGCGCGGACTGCACCTGACGATTGCCGGCGAGTCCCAGGACCTCGCGGACGCCGCGCAGGAGGCGGTGCGGCTCGCCGAGGCGGCCGGGGACATCCGGGCGCGAGCCCTGGCTGTGCTGTTCCTGCGGGCGACGCTGGGGCCCGACGACCCGCTGGAGCGACGACGGTCGCTCACCGCCGACCTGCTCGACGTCGCCCGACGCACGGACGACCACGAGTTGCTGTGGCGGGCGCACACGTTCGAGCTCATGGACGCGCTCGTGGCCGCCGACCCGGTCGGGGCCGCGGCTGCCGTCGATGCGTGCACCGAGATCGCGGGTCGCGTCCGCGAGCCCTACATGGACGCGCTGACCCTCGTCTGGCAGGGCACGCTGGCCCTGCTGCAGGGTCGGTTCGACGACCACGCGGCGATCGCCGAGCGGGCGATCGCGGCGACCCAGCGGGCCGAGGGCGGCGGCCTCGAGCACGTCGGTGGCCAGCAGGTCTACCGGGCCCGGGACCTCGGTGAGTTGGACGTCGCCGGCCTCGACGGGCTGGCCGAACAGTTCCCCACGGTGCCGGTGATCCAGGCACTGCGCGTGTGGGGCCACCTCCACGTCGGCAACCACCAGCGTGCGGATGCGCTGCTGGACGACCTGCTGCGGGCCGGGCTGGAGTCGTTCCCGCGGAACAACTACCGCCTCCCCTTGCTGGCGATGCTGGCCGAGGTGTCCGCCCGGCTGGAACGCCGCGATGCGGCAGCGGCGATCCTGCGGCTCCTGGCACCGCTGCCCGAGCAGTGCGTCCTCGGCGAGAACAGCCCGGTGGTCTGGACGGGCCCCATCTCCCACTTCACCGGACTGCTCCGGCTGGCCACCGGCGATGTCCCGGGCGCGATCACGGACCTCGAACGCGCACTGGCGCTGGAGCACCGGATGGGGGCCCGTCCGGCGAGGGCACGGACGCGCACGGCCCTGGCCGTGGCGTGCGCGGCGGCCGGCCGGGACGATGCGGTGGCGCAGCTGCGCGCGGCGATGGACGACGCCGAGGCGCTCGGCATGGAGTGGCTCACCGACGAGCAGCGCGCGGTGGCCCGACGCTTCGACCTGGACCTCGGGACGCCACCACCGCCGTCCGCGACCACGCCGCCGGCGACCCGCCGCGCCGTGTTCGTGCGCTCGAACGGCGGGTGGCAGGTCGGCCTCGGCGACGAGACGGCCCACCTGCGG
This sequence comes from Nitriliruptoraceae bacterium, assembly GCA_041633895.1. Lineage (GTDB taxonomy): Bacteria > Actinomycetota > Nitriliruptoria > Nitriliruptorales > Nitriliruptoraceae > JBFJMP01. The sequence continues at coordinate 967 of JBFJMP010000180.1, read as the reverse complement.
GCGACCAAGGGGCTCACCTACCTGGCGACCCTGTTGGCCCATCCGCGGAGGGAGATCGCAGCCCTGGAGCTGGCCACGGAAGCCGCTCCGACCGACGTGCCCCGCGGTCTGGAGGGCACCGACCTGCCCGTCCGGCTCGGCGGTGGGGCGGGCCCGGTCCTCGACGACCAGGCCATCGCGGCCTACCGCCGGCGCCTGGACGAGCTGGCCGAGGAGCTCGAGGAGGCGGACCGACGTGGCGACGTCGAGCGGGCGACCGCGGCGGGCGACGAACGCGACGCGCTGGTCGAGCAACTGACGGCCGGGGTCGGCTTGGGTGGCCGCCCGAGGCACACCGCCGACGACGCCGAGAAGGCGCGGCTGAACGTCACACGCGCCATCCGAACGGCGATCGACCGCGTGCGGGCCGAGGCCCCGACGCTGGCCGACCACCACGACACCTCGGTCCAGACGGGCCGCTCGTGTGCGTACGTCCCGGACCCGACGTCGCCCGTCACCTGGGATGTGCGCACCTGACACGAACCGACCAGCGCCGCCGCGCCCTAGCCTCGGGGACACCTCAAGACGACGGACCTCGCCGTGCCCAACCAGCTGGCCGCCACGACCTCGCCCTACCTCCTCCAGCACGCCGACAACCCGGTGGACTGGCGCCCCTGGGGCGAAGCGGCGTTCGCCGAGGCGCGCGAGCGCGACGTGCCGATCTTCCCCAGCGTCGGCTACTCGTCGTGCCACTGGTGCCACGTCATGGCGCACGAGTCCTTCGAGGACGAGGCGACCGCTGCGATCATGAACGAGCGGTTCGTCAACGTGAAGGTCGACCGCGAGGAACGCCCCGACGTCGACGCCGTCTACATGACCGCGACGCAGGCGCTGACCGGCCGGGGCGGGTGGCCGATGTCGGTGTTCCTCGACCACGACCGCCGGCCGTTCTACGCCGGCACCTACTGGCCCAAGGTGGGCCGCCCCG
>JBFJMP010000179.1:0-5592 GCA_041633895.1 Nitriliruptoraceae bacterium | reverse complement strand
GGCGTTGGTCGAGGCAGAGCTGACCGAACTGGTCCACGACCTCTCGTTGTCCATCCGGATCGTCGAGGCGTCCGAGGAACTGCTCGTGTCGCTGGAGGCCGATCGCCAGCTGCTACCCGCGGTCTGGGATCGCTACCAGTTGCTCAACCGTGAGGAGCCGTACCGGCTGAAGATCTCCTATGCGCGCGAGCGGGTGCGCCGAACCCGCGCCCGACTCGCCGCCGGCACGGCCCACCAGCCCGGCCGGGACTACCTCGATGCGGACGGCCTGCTGGACGACCTGCTGCTCCTGCGGCGGTCACTCGTCGAGACCGCCGGTCAGGACGTCGTCGCCCGCCGCGTGGATCGGGTCATCCGGATCGTGAGCGCGGCGCGCTTCCACCTGGCCGTCCTGGAGGTCCGTGAGGACAGCAGCCGGTTCCACGAGCTGATCGACGAGCTGTTCGCGACGAACGGACTGGCGTACCCGGACGATCCGACGGAGCGGCTCGCCGTCCTCGCCGACGAACTGGCCGGCCATCGGCCGTTGTCCGCGATCACGACCACGGTGTCGGACCAGCCGCGCCGGATCGCCGCGATGTTCAGCCACCTGCGTGAGGCGATGGACCGCTACGGCCCACGCGTGGTCGACACGTGCATCATCTCGATGACCAAGGGGCCGCAGGACGTGCTGGCGGCGGCCGTCGCCGCGCGCGAGAGCGGCCTGGTCGACGTCGGTCAGGGCGTGGCCCGGCTGTCGTTCGTGCCACTGCTCGAGACCGTCGACGAACTGCAGGACGCCGAGGGCATCCTCGACACGCTGTTGTCCACGCCGTCGTACCGCGAGTTGGTGCGACTGCGGGGCAACGTGCAGGAGGTCATGCTCGGCTACTCCGACTCCAACAAGGACGGCGGGGTGGTGACCTCGCAGTGGTCGATCCACCGGGCCATCCGTTCGCTGCGGGACACGGCCACGCGCCACGGCGTGCACCTGCGCCTGTTCCACGGGCGCGGCGGCTCGGTCGGGCGGGGCGGCGGTCCGGCCCACGACGCCATCGTCTCGCAGCCCCACGGGTCCGTGGACGGGCGGGTCAAGATCACCGAGCAGGGCGAGGTGATCGCCGACAAGTACCTGCTGCGCGACCGCGCACGCAACAACCTCGAACTGCTGCTCGCCGCGACGATCGAGGCCACTCTGCTGCGTACGACGGCGAACGTCGATGCGGACCGTCTCGCGCGGTACGACGAGGTCATGGACCTCGTGTCCGCGGCCGCCCGTACCCGGTACCGGGAGTTGCTGGACCATCCGTCACTCGTCCCGTACTTCATCGCCTCCACGCCGGTGGAGGAGTTGGCGGGGCTGAACATCGCGTCGCGCCCGGCACGACGGCAGACCGGGAACGCGGGCATCGACGGCCTGCGCGCCATCCCCTGGGTGTTCGGGTGGACCCAGTCCCGGCAGGTGGTGCCGGGCTGGTTCGGCCTCGGATCGGGGCTCCGGGCCGCGCGCGAGGCCGGCCACGGCGACCTGCTCGCCGAGATGGCGACGGAGTGGACATTCCTGCGGACGCTGCTGTCGAACATCTCGATGACCGTGGCCAAGACCGACCTGGGCATCGCGGCGCGGTACGTCGACCGGTTGGTGCCCCAGGAACACCGCGCCCCCTTCGACGTCATCCGGGCTGAACACGCACTGACCGTGCAGGAGTTGCACGCGGTTCGGGGCGACGCGGCCGGGTCGTCCGGGAACCCCGTGCTCGACCGAGCCCTCGAGGTCCGTGATCGCTACCTGCAGCCACTGCATGCGGTGCAGGTCGAGTTGCTCGCCCGCGTGCGCGAGTCCAGTGAGGACGTGGGGCGGGACGGCGACACGGACCGCGCCCTGCTGCTGACCATCAACGGGATTGCCGCTGGGCTGCGGAACACCGGCTGAGCCAGGGCGGCGCGCCCGTGGCCAGCGGTCAGCGGCCGACGAGCCCGCCGTCGACCTTCAGCGTCGACCCGGTGACGTAGCTCGCCGCATCGCTCGCGAGGAAGACCACGGCGGCCGCCAACTCCTCGGGGTCCCCGAACCGACCCAGCGGGGCGAACTGCTTGACGACCTCGGCGGTGCCGTCGGGGATCTCGTCGGACATCTCGCTCGGGAAGAACCCGGGCTCGAGGCACATGACGCGGATGCCCTTGCGTCCGGCCCACTGGTGGGACAGGTCACGGGTCAGCCCGACGAGGGCCGACTTCGTCGACGCGTAGGCGGCCTGGGGCAGGAAACCGTGCGTCTCGCCGAGCACGGACCCGACATTGATGATCACCCCGCCCGAGGTCATGTGCGGTTGGACCGCCTGCGCCATCCAGTAGACGCCCTCGAGGTTCACCTCGACGACCTGTCGGAACTGGTCGGGGGTCTCGCGCGTGGCGGGGTGGGCCGTGCCCAGGCCGGCGTTGTTGACGAGGATGTCGATCTTCCCGAAGCGCTCGGCGACCTCGGTCGCGAAGTCCCGGCAGCGTTGCGGGTCCGTCACGTCCAGTGACGCGGCGTAGGCGTCCCGACCGGCACCGACCACGAGGGCGGCGGTGTCCTCCAGGCGCTCGACTCGACGTGCCCCGATCGCGACGTCCGCGCCCGCCTCGGCCAGGCCCTTCGCGAAGGCCACGCCGAGACCGGAGGAGGCCCCGGTCACCACGGCCACCTTGCCGTCGAGCTTGAAGCGGTCGAGGATGCCCATGGCGTGCCCTGCTGTCGTCGGGGTGTGTGCAGGCCATGCTAGGCAGGCACTGCCCGATGGACGGCCGTGGCGCTCAGCCGCCGACCGCGGGTGCCGTCGGTGGCCCGGGTGACCGGTCCGCGGCCATGGCCGCGAGCGGGCCCAGGGTTGCGGTCAGCAGGACGTATCCGGCGGCGATGGCCGAGAGTCGCGGCGATGCGCCCGCCGCCACGGCGATGCCGGCGATCACGATCGAGAACTCCCCGCGCGCCATGAGGGCCGCAGCGGCACGTCGGCGCCCCGGCACACCGATCTGCTGACGGGCACCACCGATCCACGCGACGGCGCCCTTCGTCGCGGTCGTCACGATCGTCAGCAGCAGGACCGGCCACATGACGTCGGGGAGGACCGACGGATCCGTCGCCAACCCGAAGAAGACGAAGAACACGGCGGCGAACAGGTCGCGGAGCGGGGCCAGCAGGGTGTTGGCGCGATGGGCCGCCGGACCTGAGATCCCGATGCCCACGAGGAAGGCGCCGACGGCGGCTGACACGTGGATCGCCTCGGCGAGCCCCGCGACGAGCAGGGTGATGCCGAGCACCGTCAACAGGTGGGCCTCGTCGGAGTCCGAGAAGGCGAGCCGACTGATGCGTTCGCCGTACCGAACGGAGACGGCCAGCACGAGCCCGACGGCGGTCAGCGCGATGGCGACCGAGACCACGGCGGTGGGCAGCGTGCCACCGAGCGCCACTGCGCCGAGGACGGGCAGCATCACGGCCATCGTGAGGTCCTCGAAGACCAGCACCGACAGCACGATCGGGGTCTCGCGGTTCGCCGTCCAGTCGAGGTCGGCAAGCACCTTGGCGACGATGCCCGACGACGAGATGTAGGTCACGCCGCCGAGGAACAGGGATGGCACCGTCCCCAGCCCCAGGACCAGTCCGGCCGCGAACCCCGGGAGGAAGTTCAGCACGAGGTCGGCAATCCCGACCGGGGCCGACGAGCGCAGGTTCCCGATCAGCTCGCGCCCGGTGTACTCGAGGCCGAGCATCAGCAGCAGGAGGATGACGCCGAGTTCGGCGCCGATCTCGACAAACTCCTGCGAGGTGACGAGGGGAAGCAACCCGCCCTCGCCGAACGCGAGTCCGGTCGCCAGGTAGAGCGGGATGGGAGAGAGCGACACGCGCCGAGCCAGCCGCGCCATGACGGCGAGCAGCGCCAGGACGCCGCCGAGTTCCAGCCAGATCAGTGCGGCGTGGTCCACCTCATCGACCGGCGACGAGGTCACGCACCGCGTTGACCCCGTCGGCCGTGCCAGCCACCACGAGCGTCTGGCCTGCCTCGATCACGAAGTCGGGTTCAGGCGCCGGCACCGACAGGCCAGGTCCGATGGCGGCCACGATGCTCGCGCCCGTGCGAGTCCGGACCCGCAGCTGGGCGATCGAGTGGCCTGCTGCCGGGGAGTCGTCGACGATGTCGATCCATTCGAACACCAGCCCCTCGACCTCGTAGGTCCGGTCCTCGTGACGGTCTTCGCGAGCGACCCCGAGTGCGTCGCTGAGGCGACCCGCGTCGTCCTCCGACAGGTCGACGGAGAGGCTGGCCCGATCCGGGTCACCGGGCGCGCAGACGAACAGTTCGCGACGGCCACCGTGGTGCTGCACGACGCCCATGCGTCGTCCCTCGATGGTGAAGAACTCCAGCCGCGTGCCGATCCCCGGGAGGGGGGTCTCCTCGATGGCGCTCACTCGCGGGCCTTTCAGTCGGTCGGATCACGGTACGGATTCGTGTCAAGGATCGCGCCACTGCCCGTCACTCGTCACGTTCGGCGGCGGTGGTGTCCAGGAGCAGCTTGAGGATGTCGCCCACGCTGCGATGGTCGGCGAGGTCATCCGCCAGCGGCCGGGACTCCTGGATCTGATAGCGATTCCGGCGGCCGGTCCGTTCCTTGACGAGGTAGCCACTCGCCGTCAGGTCCGAGACGATGGCGTGGGCCCGGCGTTCGCTGATGCCGACGAGCGCAGCGATCTCGCGCAGTCGGATGTCCGGCCGGTTGGCGATGGACAACAGGACCCGCGCATGGTTGGTCAGGAAGCTCCACGACGTCATGGCACAACGTTAGCAACCAGATTCATGAAGTCGTGTTCATGTAATTGGCGTACACTCGTGGCAGTTGCCGCGAGCCGTGAGGCTCCTCCGGACGCCGAAGTGCCGACCCGACCATCGGGTGGGTCTGACAGGACAGGGTCGCCGGGCGATCCGGAAGGTGCGCACATGGCCAGCAAGGACAAGGGCGGCAAGAGCAGCAAGACACCCGCGGCGAAGAACGCCAAGGAGAAACGGGCCGCCAAGCGCGACAAGCAGCAGGCCAAGGCCGACGCCCGGTCCAAGACCACCTGACGCCGCACGTCATTCGGCTGCCTGACGGGCAGCCGAGATCGCCACTCACCGGACCCTTCCCGTTCCCGTCAGCCCTTCGGGGCGACCGGATGGTGCTCCTCTGAGCCCTGCTCGAGGAGAAGTCATGCCCGTCACCGTTGCGCCCCGACACACATCCAGACGTCCCACGGCCGTCGTCTACTGCGAGGCCAACCTCGGCCTCGTGGACGACAAGACCGCCAACGGACTCGTCCGCCACAGCGAGCGCTACGACATCGCCGCCGTGATCGACAGCACCCGTGCGGGTGCGGACGCTGGTGTCGTGCTCGACGGCACGGTCAACGGCATCCCGGTCCGGAGGGACCTGGACGACTCCCTCGTGCATCTGGTCGCCGTGCCCGACGCCCTCATCCTCGGGATCGCGCCGAGCAGTGGGATGTTGTCCCCGACCGAGCGCGCTGTGGTCCTCGACGCCATCGGGAACGGCCTCTCCATCGTCAGTGGACTGCATGAGTTCCTGGGCGACGATCCG
>JBFJMP010000178.1:0-5596 GCA_041633895.1 Nitriliruptoraceae bacterium | reverse complement strand
TGGTGCGCACGTTCTCGGGTGGGATGAAGCGTCGCCTCGACCTCGCGGCCGCCCTCGTCCACAAGCCGCGGGTCCTGTTCCTCGACGAACCCACGACCGGTCTGGACCCGGCGTCGCGATCCAACGTCTGGGAGGAGGTCCGTCGCCTGCAGAAGGCCGGCACGACCATCTTCCTGACCACCCAGTACCTCGAGGAGGCCGACGCCCTGTGTGAGCGCCTCGCCATCATCGACCACGGTCGCATCGTGGCGGAGGGCTCGCCCGAACGCCTGAAGTCCGACGTCGCCGAGGACGTGGTGACGGTCCTGGTCGAGGCGGACGACCGTGAGAAGGCGGAGGCCGTCATTCACGAGGCTGGGCGCGAGTCCACGCTCGACCCCACGTCGGGGGCGCTGCAGGTCGCCGTCGACAACGGTGCTGCCGCCGTGCCCGAGGTCGTACGCCGCTTCGAGGCCGCCGGGATCAACGTCCGTGAGATCTCGCTGCGTCGGCCAACGCTCGACGACGTGTTCCTCACCGCGACCGGCAACCGCCTCGAGGGCGCGTCCGCCGCGGCCGAGCCCGCCCCACCGCCCGCCGACGAGCCCGGTGGCCGCCCTGCCCGCCGCGGGCGTCGCAGCCCCGAGAAGGTGTCCCGATGAGCACGCAGACCATCGCCGCCCCCGCCGTCCCCATGGCCCAGCGCTCCATCATCCGTCACGAGATCATCCCGCTGTACCGCCGCTCGATGCGCGCCTGGCTGCGGGTGAAGGCGGCGCTGTTCCCGCCGCTGATCATGCCCGTGTTCTTCCTCATCGTGAACACGGCGGCGCTGAAGGACTCCATGGGGCAGGTCCCCGGCGTCGGCGACAACTACGTGGCGTTCTTCGTCCCGGTCGCGATCCTGATGACCGTGGCCAGCGCCGGGTCCGGGTCAGGTCTGGCACTGGTGCAGGACATCGACGCGGGGTACTTCGACAAGCTGTTGCTGGCCCCGATCACCCGCACATCGATCATGGTCAGCCGGCTGATGGTGGACGGGACGCGCGCCGCGCTCCAGGCGACGCTGGTCCTCATCGTCAGCATCCTGATCGGTGGGCAGGTCGCCACGGGACTCCTCGGCGCGCTCATCCTCATCGGGATGGCCTTCCTGTTCGGCCTGGCCTACGCCGGGATCGGCCTGAACATCGCCCTGCGAACCGGTTCGACCGAGGCCACGCAGGCGTCGTTCATCATCTTCTTCCCGCTGGTGTTCCTCGCCCCGACCTTCGTGCCGATGGATCGCCTGGCACCGTGGATGCAGACCGTGGCGAAGATCAACCCCGTCACCCACGTGATCGAGGGCCTGCGTTCGCTGACCGCCGTGGGCTGGGAGTGGGGTGAGCTGGGGCAGGCGATGGTCGCCATCTCCGCAATCGCCCTCGCGACCCTCGCCACGGCGTTCGCGGCGCTGCGCGCACGGACGTCCCGCTGACCGCAGCCGTCAGTTCAACCGGGCGCGGGCGCGAATGGCTCGCGCCCGGACCTCGTCGGCGTCCTCGGCGTCCGGCCCCGCGAGCGCCAGGTACTGCTCGTATGACTCCGCCGCCCACCCGAACTGCCCCAGGTGGCTGAGCAGTTCGCCGCGGACCCGGTGGTCGTCTGCCACGCTGTTCGGCAGGACGAGCTTGCAGTCGATCGTGCGCAACGCCTCGGCGTAGTCGCCGCGGTTGGTGAAGTCCCGGGTCAGGTTGTTCAGGATCCGGCGAGCCGTCGATGCGGGACCTGCCGCGCGCAACAGCGTGCGGGTGAACTCGATGCGTCCACCGCTCGCCGCGCGTACGCGCGCGGCGAGTTCCTGATGGTCGACGACCGTGCCGCCGGTGAACGCGTCCAGCACCGTGGTGTCCTCGCGCGAGCCGATCCCGACGTAGTAGTGGCCCGGCATCGCGATGCCCCACGCCGGGATGCGCACCCGGCGGGCGATCGCGACGTAGAGCACCGCCAGCGTGATCGGGATGCCGACGTGGCGTTCCAGCACCTGCGTGAGCAGGGCGTTCGCCGGGTCGTAGTAGTCGTCCGTGTTGCCTCGGAAGCCGTGGAGGCCGCCGAGGAACCGGCTGAGCGCCAGGGCGTCCTCGGCGGGGACACCGGAGAGGGTGCCGCTCGTTCGCAACGCGTCCGCGAGGGCGTCGATTCGCAGCAGCCAGGCATCCACGTCGATGTCCTCGACGCTGGCGCACACGCACAGCGCGGCCTCGGCGAGGTCGGCGTCCGATCGCCGTCCCAGCCGTGCCAGTCGCTCGGTTGCACTCACCCGGTGATCCTTGCCGAGGGTGGCACGAGGCTACCGGCGGTCGGCCGTGCTCCAGCGGAGGCCTACGATGCGGGCCCCCCGATCGTTCGAGCGCACCGTGTCCACCGTCATCGTCGAACGCCAGGCCGTCTCGGGCGGCGAGGTCGCCGTCCTTCGGATGCACCGTCCCGATGCGCGCAACGCGATGTCGTCCGCCATGCTCATCGAACTGGTCGACGCACTCGACGACGCCGCCGGTGACGACGTGGCCGGGGTGCTGCTGACCGGCGACGAGACCTGCTTCTCGGCCGGCGCCGACGTCAAGGAGCCCATGGACGACCGTGGCCGCCGGCGCATGGAGCTGTTCACCCAGTTCTACGAGGCGCTCACCCTGTTCCAGGTGCCGACGGCTGCCGCGATCTCGGGGTCGGCCGTGGGCGGCGGCGCGGAGGCCGCGATCGCCTGCGACCTGCGGGTCGCCGACACCACGGCGCACTTCCGCTTCCCGGGCGCCGTCTACGGCATTCCCGTCGGGACCGCGCGCACGATCACCCAGGTCGGGCTCGGCATTGCCAAGGACTGGGTGCTGTCGTCACGGGACGTCACGGTCGAAGAAGCGCACGAGGCCGGACTGGTCCAGCGCCTCGTCGAGCCCGGTGACGCCGAGGCCACGGCGCTGGCGTGGCTCGATGCGTGTTCGCAACGCGACCGTGGGACGGTGCAGCTGCTCAAGCGGCTGTTCAACGACGGGTCCGGGATGCGGGACCGGGTGATGTTCGAGAACGACGCCCTGCGAGCCCAGACCGAGGCCGGTTCGCTGCCGCCGGGGCTCGATGTCGACGTACCGCGGACCATCCGCCCGCGACGCCGCTGATCGAGCCCCAGCGGCCGACGATCACTCGACGGTGATCGTGATGGTGTCGGTGTAGGACGTGGCGACGTGCTCGCCGTCGGCCAGCTGCAGGCACAGGGTGTGCTCGCCGGCCTCCAGCTCGAGCTCGGTGGTCGTGGACCCGTCACCGAAGTGGCGGTGCGAGTCGTCGTTCGGGATCACCTCGCCCTCGGCGACGCAGTCCGTGTCGACCATGATGTGCATGTGACCGGCGCCCTCGTTGACCTCGCCGGCGGCCTCCACGGTGAGGTCCGTGGCCTCCATCTCGATCGCGACGGGGCTCGAGACGGTCTCGCCGTCGGTGGGCGCGGCGAAGGCCACGGCGGGCGCGCCGGCCTCGTCCGTGCCCTCGTCGCCGTCGTCGCTGCTGCAGCCCACAAGGGCGAGACCAGCGGCCGTCGCGACGGCTGCCAGACGGATGCTGCGGGAGTCGATGCGCATGCTGAGTTCCTCCTGAAGACGCGGGGGCATCCCCTCGATGCCCCCTGCGGCCGTAGGACCCTAGGCAGCCCGTCGGCCGTGCGCATGTTGGCCCTACGCTGCGCGCATGGCCGATGACCCCACGCACCGCACGCCGATCGACCGCCTCGTCGCCCCGTTGCGTGAGGCGATCCTCGCGTCGGTGGACCCCGATGACATCGTCGGTCGGGTCGACGTCAACGACATCGTGGCCCGCATCGACGTGAACGAGCTGCTCGACCGCGTGGACGTCGACGCCCTGTTGGACCGGGTCGACGTGGACCGCCTGCTGGATCGCGTCGACGTCGATCGGTTGCTCGATCGTGTCGACGTGGACCGCCTCGTCGGGCGCGTGGACGTGGACAGCATCGTGGCCTCCTCGACCCGTGGGGTCGTCGGCTCCATGGTCGACGTGGTGCGGCGCCAACTGGTCGGGATCGACACGATCGTGGTGCGCACCGCGCTGCGCCTGCGCGGGATCGATGCGCGCACCCTGCCCGATGGCCCGTCGGCGCTCGCACGGGACGCGGACGAGGGCCGCTACGACGTGACGGGCCGCTACGCGGGTCCCATCACGCGCCTCCTCGCGTACGCCGGTGACATCGCGATCGGCTTCGGCCTGTTCACCCTGCTGTCGGCGGGCTTCGGTTACCTGGCCGTGCTCCTGTTCGGGGCCACCTTCGACGCCGCCGAGCAGTCGGGGCCGCAGTGGTTCGTGCCGCTCTCCATCGTCGGGTTCGCCTACGTCTGGCTGTCCGTGTCCGTTGCGGGGCGGACGCCCGCGATGGCGATCCTCGGTGTCCGTGTCGTCGACCGCGCCGGCCACCCACTGTCGACGCGTCGTGCGTTCGTGCGCACCCTCGTCCTCCCGCTGTCGGGGGCGTTCGTGGGTCTGGGCTTCGTCGGACTGTTCCTCGGGCGTGAGCGCCGCGCGCTCCACGACGTCGCGGCCGGCTCCACCGTGGTCTACGACTGGGGGGATCGACCGGCCAGCCTGCCCACGCCACTGGGCGACTGGCTGTCGCGGCACGACACACCTGCATCCGAGCGGTCGTCTGAGGTTGCCGACGGCTGAACGGATAGTGTGCGCGCGGTTGAGAAGGGACCGCACGCGTGGAGCAGGAACCAGCCGTACGGCGACACGGAGCTGACCTGCCGGGTTGGGTCCGAGGACTGTTCGTCCTGGGGATGCTCTACCTCTTCCTGTCCGGCGTCGGGCTGCTGTCCGAGGGCATCGAGTCCCTCGGGAGTGACGTCCAGGAGCAGTTGTTCAGCCGGGTCAGCTCACCGCTGGCCGGCCTGTTCGTCGGGGTGCTCGCCACCGTGCTGGTGCAGTCCTCGTCGGTCACGACCTCGACCATCGTGGGCATGGTCGCCGCCGGGCTGGTGGGCGTGGAGGACGCCGTACCCATGGTGATGGGTGCCAACATCGGCACGAGCGTGACGAACACGCTGGCGTCGGTCGGCAGCATCCGTCGCCCGTTGGAGTTCGAACGCGCCGTCGCCGCGGCGACCGTGCACGACTTCTTCAACCTGCTGGCCGTGGCGGTGATGCTGCCGCTGGAACTGCTGACCGGGGTGCTGGCCACGTCGGCGGAGTGGCTGTCCGAAGCGCTCGTCGGAACCGGCGGCGGCTCGTTCGACAGCCCCCTCAAGGCGGCCGTCAAGGCCCCCGTGTCGGCGATGACGGATCTCGTCGAGACGTTCGGGGCGGCGGGCACGGGTCTGGGCATCACCCTGATCCTGATCGGCATCGCCGGGATCTTCCTGGCGCTGACACTGATCACGAAGAACATGAAGGCCCTGGTCGCCGACCAGTTCGAGTCGCAACTCAACGCGGCACTGCGGCGCGGCTCCGGGACCGTGGCCATGGTGGTCGGACTCGTCGCGACCGTCGCCGTCCAGAGCTCGAGCATCACCACATCGGTTCTGGTCCCGATCGCGGCCACCGGCGTCATCAGCCTGCGGTCGCTGTACCCGATCACGTTGGG
>JBFJMP010000177.1:0-5613 GCA_041633895.1 Nitriliruptoraceae bacterium | reverse complement strand
GCGAGCTCGCCTGCGGGGCGCAGGAACGACAGGTAGCGCAGGTCGGTGTGGACGCGCGTCCGGACGAGCTCGGCGAAGGCGCGCTCGAAGGCGCTGCCCTTGGACCACTGGTGGTTGACCTCGCGGCCGTCCACCACCAGCGTCGGTTGGTCGGCCGACGCCTCGTTCGAGAGCAGCACGGCATCGTGGTCGCCCAGCACCGCGCTGACGACGGCGGCCGCCGACACGATCGCCGTGACGGGCACGTGCCCGTTCAGGGCACCGCGGTCGTTGAGGTCGAAGAGCACCGGATCGAGTTGCCGGGTGACGCGGACCGACGGCATGCCGGACACGTCGATCGTTCGCGTGATGGGTCCGCGCGGGTTCACCGCGAACAGCGTCGGGCCGAGGTCGCGGACGGCCTCGAGCGTGACGATCGAGTCCTTACCGCCCCCGACCGGGACCAGCGGGCCACCTGGCAACGGGTCGGTCGCCGGGGCCGCCGGGGCGTCCGCCACCTCGATGTCGAACCAGCCGTCGAGGTCGAGGTCGTTCTCCCACGCGAACTCGGCGAGGCCGTCCGTGAGGATGGCGGTGAGCAGCGCGTGGGTCGGGGCGTCGATCGTGGCCGAGCCGGCCTCGATGCGGGGCGGGATGGTCGCCTTGACGTACGAGACCGCCGTCATCAGGTGGAGCAGGTCGAGGGCTGCCCACACCCCCGGCTCGTCCAGGCGGGCGGCGAGGTCGGTCTCGTGGAACGTGAAGCGCTCGGTCAGGCGCCCGACGCCGCCGAGGTGGTGGTGGAACGACACGGTGTTGCCGGCGACGTCCCAACCGTCGAACCGGAACGTGTCGAGGGCCGGGTCGCGCGGCAGGCCGAGGCGGTCGAGGACGCTGGCGCGTCGCTCGGCGGTGGAGGTGGGTGTCTGGGCGCTCATCTGGTGCCGGACGGTACCCGCGACCGGCCACCGGATCGGGGACGATCGAACCATGAACGCGTGATGACGGCGGCCGGCATGCACGGGGAACCAAGCGGGTGCGCGGGTACGGTCGTGGCCTGAGCAGCCGTGGAGACAGCCGTGCACCGACGATCCGTGCGTCACGTCCTCGTCGTGGTGGCCGCGCTTGCCGCGGTCTCGTGCTCCGGTTCCGAACCGGCGGAGGAGGCGATGAGCCCGACGCCGACCGACGCCGAGACCGAGACCGACGCCGAGCCCATGGCGTCGGAGGCCACCGACGGTGCCATGCCGTCCTACCCCCGCGTGGCGGCCCTGGACTTCTCCGCCCGTGCGCTCGGCGGCGGGACGGTCGACGGCATGACCTACGTCGGGGGTGACGTCGTCCTGTGGATGTGGGCGCCGTGGTGCCCGCAGTGCAACCGCGAGGCCCCCGCCGTGGCCGCAGCCGCGGCCCAGTTCGGCGACCGGGTGTCGATCATCGGTGTGCCCGGACACGACTCCGACGACGCGCACGCGGCCTTCGTCGCCGAGCACGGCCTCGAGGACCTCGTCCACGCGATCGACGACGACGGATCGCTGTGGGCCCGGTACGGCATCAGCTACCAGCCGGCCTGGGTGTTCATCAACCAGGACGGCGAGGTGACCGTCCACGCCGGTGGGTTGTACGACGAACTCGAGGCGCGGCTGCAGGCGCTCGTCGACGCGTGAGCACCGTTGACGTCGAGGTCGTCGCGTTCGACCTCATGGACACGCTGGTCCGCGACCCGTTTCGCGAGGCGTTGACCGCCGCGACCGGCCGGGGACTGCACGAGCTGTTCGCCCTGCGCGACCTCAACGCCTACCCGGCGTTCGAGCGGGGCGAGATCGACGAACTCGCCTACTGGGCGACCTACGAGGAGGCCGGGATCGCCGTCGATCCCGGTGTGTTCCACCGAGTGCGACTCGAGGAGACGTGCTGGCTCGACGGGATGCGCGAGCTCCTCGCGGACCTGCGGGGCGCCGGCGTGACCGTCGTCGTCGCCTCGAACTACCCGACGTGGATCGACCACCTCGCCGACACGTTGCTCGACGGGCACGTGGACGACGTCCATGCGTCGTGCCACTTCGGCGTGCGCAAGCCGGAGTCGGCGTTCTACGAGCGGCTGATGGCCGCGACGTCCTGCCGTGGGGAGGCCGTCGTGTTCGTCGACGACCGCGAGGTCAACGTCGACGCGGCACGGGCGGCCGGCCTGCGGGCCACGCTCGCTGCCGACGCCGCAACCCTGCGGGGCCGGCTCGCGGCGTGGGGTTGCCCGGTCTGACGCGGCCTGACCCGGTCAGTCGCCCGGCAGCAGCATGGCCACGTCGTCCGCGACGTCGGCGCGGGCCGCGGCCAGCCACGCGTCGTCCATCGTGACCTCACCGGTGGCCACCCACCACAGGCGGACCAGCGTCGGCCACGAGGGCGGCAGGCCGGTGGCCCAGTCCCGCAGTTCGGCGCCGTCGTCGGCGTGCCCGTCGCACCAGGCGTCCTCGCCGACCTCAAGGGCGCAGTCCCGACACAGCGCCGTCCACCCCACTGGACCGCAGGTGGGCAGGAGCCGAGGCTGCGTTCGGCAGCGGTCGCATTCGCCCGCGTCGACGGCGCGCGGACCCCGATCGAGGGCAGCCGTCCACGGCGCGACCGACCCCAGTGCTGCGCGCAGTGCACGTCCGTCCAGCATGCCCACGAAACCTCCGAATCGTCCGGCCACGGTTGTTAGGGTGCCGCAGTCCTGCACCATGACGAACAGGGGATTCCCGTGAGTGACGTTCCTCCGCCCATCGGCGGCGACGGACCGAGTGGCACACCGCCACCTCCACCCGGTGGGAACGTGCCACCGCCACCGCCGCCTCCGCCGCCCGCCGCGCCGCCGGCCCAGCCTCCCGTTGCCCCACCACCGGCACCGCCGTCGCCGGGTGGACCAGGTGGCTTCGGCGCCCAGCCCAGCGGCTTCTCGATCGGTGACGCCTTCAACTATGGCTGGACCAAGTTCCAGCAGAACCTCGGCCCGATCATCATCGGGGCGTTGATCTTCATGGGCATCGCCCTCGTGCTGAACCTCATCTGGTACGCGATCGCGGGTGCGGTCATCTCGGTCGACGACTCAGGCGCTGGCCTGTTCGCGTTCCTGATGTTCACCGCGCTGTTCGCGATCGTGGCCGTGACGATGCAGTACGTCATCCAGGCCGGCATCACCCGCGGCGCGCTCGCGATCACCTACGGCCAGAAGGTCGAGGTCCAGACGCTGCTGGCCACGGACAACATCGCGCAGATCCTGCTCGGTGGCCTGCTCCTGGGTGTCGCGACGGGCATCGGCCTGATGCTCTGCTACATCCCGGGCCTGGTCGTGATGTTCTTCGGTCAGTTCTTCGTCCACTTCGCGATCGACAAGCGCCTGCCGGCCGTCGACGCGATCAAGGCGAGCGTGGCGTTCGTGAACGCGAACCTCGGGACCCTGATCGGGTTCTACATCGCCTCGGCCATCGCCGTGTTCGTCGGTGCGCTGCTCTGCGGCATCGGCCTGCTCGCGGCCATCCCGGTCGTGGTCATCGCACAGGCGTACACGTACCGCACGCTGCAGGGCGAGCCGGTCGCCGCCTGAGTTCCGTTCCATCACGTCGAGTCGTCCCATGTCGCTGCCCGGATGGCACCCCGATCCCAGTGGGGACTACGAGGTCCGCTACTGGGACGGCTCGACGTGGACGGATGCCGTGGCCAACGCCGGGCAGTCGTTCACCGATCCGCTGACCGAACCGGTGCTGCCGGACGCCGAACAGGTGCTCTGGCAGCACGGGTCGCACCAACTGAGCACCCACCGGGCGTGGGTGTTCGACGCATCGATCAAGCGCGAGATCCAGGAGATCCCGCTGTGGTCGGTCGCCGACGTCGAGGTCACCGCGACGGCCCGCCAGCACCAGGCCGGGACGGGCCGTGTCGCCCTCGCCGTCGCCTACGCGGGCTACACCGGTCGCCGTCACTGGGTGATGGCCGATGTCCCGAGTCCACACGTCGTGGGCGCAATGGTCCGCAAGTGGGCGAACCGCAACCGGCGCGCCTACCTGACCCCCCACCAGGGGGCATGATGGGTGCCATGCAGGCATCGCCGATCACGCGTCTCGCCAGCCACCCGCTCGCGGGTCCGGCTGCGACGGCGGCTGCGGGGATCTCGGCGGTCGCGTTGCTGGCCGTCGTCGATCCCCATGAGGCCGGTACCTACCCCGTCTGCCCCTCCATCAGCATCTTCGGGGTCAACTGCCCGCTCTGTGGCGGCCTGCGGGGCGTGAACCTGCTGACCCGCGGCGACGTCGCCGGGGCGGTGTCCAGCAACGCCCTGCTGCCGCTCGTCATCCTGCTCGGGGTCTGGGCGTGGTTGCTGTGGGCGGCCCGCGCTGCGGACCTGCGTTGGCGCCTTCCCGCCATCCCGACCAGTCGGCCGCTGTGGGTCGCCGTCGGCGTGCTCGTCGTCGCGTACGGGGTTGCTCGCAACCTGCCGTGGGAGCCCTTCGTCGCGTTGGCCCCCTGACGTCGTCGGCTGACTGCAGGTGCGGGCGGACTGCCGCGTAGGCTCGTGGGGACGTGTCCGCACCACCCCAAGGACGACGCAGTGACCACGCATCGACTCGCCATCCTCGGCGGCGACGGCATCGGCCCCGAGGTCGTCGAACAGGGACTGAAGGTCCTCGACGTCGTCCAGAAGGCCGAGGGCTTCGACACGGAACGGGTCGACTACGACCTCGGTGGGCGCCGCTACCTGACCACCGGTGAGGTCCTCAGCGACGAGACCCTCGAGGACCTGCGCAACCACGACGCGATCTACCTCGGCGCCGTCGGCACGCCCGACGTCCCGCCCGGCGTCATCGAGCGCGGTCTGCTGCTCAAGCTGCGGTTCGCCTTCGACCAGTTCGTGAACCTGCGCCCCGTGCGCCTCTACGACGGCGTGACGTCACCGATCGCCGGGCTGACCCCCGAGCGGTGCGACATGGTCGTCATCCGCGAGAACACCGAGTCCGTCTACGCCGGCGCCGGCGGCACGCTCTACAAGGGAACCCCCGCCGAGGTCGCCACGCAGGAGTCGGTCAACACCCGCCACGGCGTCGAGCGCGTCATCCGCCACGCCTTCGACGTCGCCCACGCCCGTCCGCGCAAGAAGCTCACGCTGGCACACAAGACCAACGTGCTGATCCACGCCGGCGACCTCTGGTGGCGCACCTTCAACGAGGTCGGCGAGGAGTACCCGGACGTCGAGCGCGACTACGTGCACATCGACGCCGCCTGCCTGTTCTTCGTCACGCAGCCCGAGCGCTTCGACACGCTCGTCACCGAGAACCTCTTCGGCGACATCATCACCGACCTCGGTGCTGCGGTGCAGGGCGGGATCGGGCTGGCGACGTCCGGCAACCTGGACCCGACGCGCAACGCCCCGTCGATGTTCGAGCCGGTCCACGGCTCCGCGCCGGACATCGCGGGCCAGAACCTCGCCGACCCGACCGCTGCCGTCCTCGCGCTGGCCCTCCTGCTGGACCACCTCGGCGAGTCCGCGGCAGCCGGACGCATCGACCGTGCGGTCGCCGAATGGCTTGCCGAGCGGGGACGCAACGCCAACGGCGAGGTGGGATACTCGACCGACCGGGTCGGGGACCGACTTGCCGAACT
>JBFJMP010000176.1:0-5671 GCA_041633895.1 Nitriliruptoraceae bacterium | reverse complement strand
GATGCGCCCTGCCGCGTCGAGCGCAGCGAGGCGTCCGCCGCCGACGGCCCCACCGAGCACGGCCACGACCGGCCCGGCGTCGTCGTCGACCAGTTCGACATCGGGCAGCAGCGGCAGCACGTCACCGATGGCGTACATCCCGCAACCGGTCGTCGTCCACCCGCTCGTGCCGTCCTCCGGCTTGACCAGGCGCAGGGCCGCGATGCCACCCGGGGCCATCATCGGGTCGCACGATGCCCCGTCGTCGAACCGGGCCGGATGACGGCCTTCGGCCTGGACCCGGCCCACGCTGGCCAGGACCTCGATCTGGCCCTGCAGGCCGCCGCCGTCGTCGACTCGTCGGGCGATCACGACGGCCTCGCCGAGGCGGTTGGCCTCCACGATGGCCTCCTGCGCGTCGCTCATCGCACAACTGCAGGCGTGGGCAGCTGGCGCCCAGAGGCCGCTGACGGCCAGGGCCACGACTCCCAGCAGCGCCAGAACGGCGTGTCGTCGCATGCGGGCATCCCTCCCGTGCCGGATGGTCCTGCAGGGTTGGACGTCATCGGAAGGCCTCCGGTTGCACGTGCGCATGCGCGCACAACGCGCAGGTCGGGCGGCCGGCGGCCACCATGGGGCCGGTGCGACCCGAAGCGACCTCTGGTACCGTGATCAGACGGAGTGGGCCGGATTGGCCCGCTCCGGATCGTTCCACCGGGAAGAACCGCAACTGCGGGTCGACCCACCGGGCGATCGGCTCGTTCGAACTTCGCGCGGCCGGTTCTCATGGGCCGGCCGTCGGTGTGAACACGACCAACCGCAGCACCCGCACCACGCACCTGCACCACCGAGCACTCACCACCGCAGCCCGCATCGATCAGGATCCACCAGCGATGGCACACGACGCACAGGGACGAGCCCGGGACCTTCCGGGTGAACTCGTCGTGCTCGTCGAACCCATCGCCGGCGAGCAGGGCATCGAGCTCGTCGACGTCGAGGTGAAGGGCCCGCCGAACCGGCGTGTCGTTCGCCTGGTCGCCGATGCCGCCGATGGCCTGGACCTCGATCGGATCGCGAGTCTGTCGCGTGCCGTCGGGGACGTCCTCGACGACGCCATCAAGGGCTCGTACACGCTCGAGGTGACCTCGCCCGGCACGGACCGGCCGCTGCACCGCGGGCGTGACTTCGCCCGCCACATCGGCCGCGACGTCCGCGTGCACCGCACCGAGGCTGCCGCGCAGGACGCACCGGCGGAGGTGACCGGGACGGTCGCCGCCGCAGCCGACGACACGGTGACGCTGACCGTGGACGGCACGGATGTGGTCATCCCACTCGACGAGGTGGACCACGGCATCGTGGTCCTGCCGTGGTGAGACTGAGGAGTCGCCCATGAAGAACCCGAATCACGTCGACATCGACGCCCTGCGCCTCATCGAGCGCGAGAAGGGCCTGGACTTCCACACCGTCGTCGAGGCCTTCGAGACCGCGATGGCGTCCGCCTACAAGCGCGCCGCGCAGCTCGACGCCGATGAGGTGCGCGTGCACGTCGACCGCGGGACCGGCGACATCACCGTCTTCGCCCAGGAACTCGACGACGAGGGCAACATCGTCACCGAGCGCCAGGAGGAGCCCAAGGACCTCGGACGGATCGTCGCCCAGACCGCGAAGCAGGTGCTCCTGCAGCGCCTCCGCGAGGCGGAGCGCGAGGCCACCTACGGCGAGTACGTGGGTCGTGAGGGTGACATCGTGTCGGGCACCGTGTCCCTGCAGGGCAGCGTCACGCTGATCGAGCTCGGTCGGACCGAGGCGCTGATGCCGTTCTCGGAGCAGGTGCCCAACGAGCGCCTCGAGCACGGCCAGCACGCCCGCGCGATCGTGACCGAGGTCCGCCGCGACAACCGCCGGGCCCAGATCATCTGCTCGCGCAGCCACCCCGGCTTCGTCGCCGCCATGTTCTCGCTCGAGGTCCCCGAGATCGAGGACGGCACCGTCGAGATCAAGGCCATCGCGCGTGAGGCCGGCCACCGCAGCAAGGTCGCGGTCGTCTCGAACAACCCCGACGTCGACGCCGTGGGCGCCTGCGTCGGCCCCGGCGGCCAGCGCGCCAAGGGCGTGCAGAAGGAACTCCACAACGAGGAGGCCGAGCGCATCGACATCGTGCGCTGGTCCGATGACCCCGAGGAGTTCGTCGCCAACGCGCTGTCGCCCGCCAAGGTCAGCAGCGTCTACCTCTACCCCGAGGACGGCACGGCGATGATCGTCGTCCCGGACTACCAGCTGTCGCTGGCGATCGGTCGCGAGGGCCAGAACGCTCGCCTCGCCGCCCGCCTGACCGGCTGGCGCATCGACATCAAGTCCGAGTCGCAGTTCGACGAGGAGCAGCGCGCCTTCCAGGAGGCGTTCGAGAAGGGCCTGATCGACGAGTTCGGCAACCCCCTCAACGACGAGGGCGCGCAGGCGATCGCGGCGGCGTACGAGTCGGCCGAGGCGACGCGCGCAGCCGCACTCGAGGAGCAGGACGAAGACGGTGGGACGACGGAGGGCTGACCACACTGGTCCGCCCGGACGCTCGACCCCACCAGACCAAGGAGTACGCTCGGTGCCACAGGCGCCCCGACACCACACGAACGTGACCGACGCACGCCGCGTCGGCCCCGTCCGCACGTGCGTGGGATGCCGCCGCACACGCCCCAAGGCCGACCTGGTCAGGTTCGTCCGGACGCTCGACAGCATCCGGTTGGACCGACGCCAGTGCCTGCCCGGCCGCGGCGCATACGTGTGCGACGACACGAACTGTGTCGAGGCTGCCGGACATCGAGACGGCCACGCAGTGCTCCGAGCACTGCGAGGCGGCAACAACGAACAGGTGCACGTCGCGCTGGCCCAGTTGGCCGGCAACCACGACGGCGCACACGAGGAGCACACCGCGTGAGCAACAAGGTCCGCGTCTACGAGCTCGCCAAGGAAGCGGGGCTGGAGAACCGAGACGTTCTTCGCCGCCTTCAGGAGCTCGACATCGAGGCCAAGAGCCACTCCTCGTCGGTCTCCACCGGCGATGCGCAGCGATTCCGTGAATCGCTGGGCAAGTCCGAGGCTGATCGAAAGGCCGAGGAGGAGGCGGCTCGCCGTCGCGAGCAGGAGGAACTCGAGCGCTATCGCCAGATGGCCGAGAAGTCCGCCGAGCCCGCGAAGAAGAAGGCCGCCAAGGTCCTGCCGCCGCACCTGCGCAAGCAGCAGGAGGCCGCAGAGGGCAAGGCCGCGCCCGTGGCGCCGCCGACGGCCCCGCCGAGCGCCCCGACGGCCCCCGGCGACGCCCCGGCCGCTCCGTCCGTGCCGACGGCACCGGGCGCACCCGGCGCGCCTGCCGGCTCCCCGCCGGCCGACGGCGGCACGGCCCCGGCACCCGAGGGTGACGACGAGGGCGGTTCCCGGCGCATGCCGGGCGCACCCCCGCCGCGCCTGGTGCGTGGTGAGGTGCCGTTGCGTCCCGCCCGTCCAGGTGGACCCGCTGGTGCGCCTCCGAGCGTGACGGGCGACGCCCCCGAGAAGACGCGGCGCGTCGAGTCGACCCTGCCGCAGGCCGGGTCCGGCAAGCGCCACATCCCGCCGCCGCTGCGCCAGGCACCTGCCCGGCCGCAGCAACCGGCCCAGCCGGCTCGCAGTGGCCCCGGTGGCCCCGGCGGCAACCGTGGTGGCCCCGGTGGCCCCGGCGGTGGTCGTGGTGGCCCCGGCGGTGGTCGTGGTGGTCCCAGCGGACCTCCGGGATCCCCCTACCGCCAGCAGCCGGGTCGCGGCCCGGGCCAGGGCGGTGGCCCCGGTGGTGGCGGCGCCCCCGGTGGCGGCGGCCCGGGTGGGCCCCCGGCGCCCGGACGCGGCGGCAAGCGTCGTCGCAAGGAGAAGACGTCTCCCGCGGAGCAGGAGCTCGCGCGCGGACCGCGTCGTCGCGACATCCCGATCGAAGAGCAGATCACGACGGACCGCGTCGAGATCCTCCCCGGCGTGACGCTGGGCGAGCTCGCCGACAAGCTCGGCGTGCCCGGCGGCTCGCTCGTGAAGAAGTTGTTCGAGATGGGCGAGATGTTCACCGTGCAGCAGACGCTGCCCGATGACACCCTCGAGATCCTCGGCGCCGAGCTCGGCTTCGACGTGTACTTCATGTCGCAGGAAGAGGCGGAGTTCGGGATCGAGGAGCCAGAGGACGACGAGAACCTCCAGGATCGTCCCCCGGTCATCACCGTCATGGGCCACGTCGACCACGGCAAGACGCTGCTGCTCGACGCCATCCGCAAGACCGACGTCGTGTCGGGTGAAGCGGGCGGCATCACGCAGCACATCGGCGCGTACCAGATCACCCACGACGGTCGGAAGATCACCTTCATCGACACCCCGGGTCACGCGGCCTTCACGGCCATGCGTGCTCGCGGTGCCGACGTCACCGACATCGTCATCCTGGTCGTGGCCGCCAACGACGGCGTCATGCCCCAGACGATCGAGGCCATCCAGCACGCCAAGCTCGCGGACGTCCCGCTGGTCGTGGCCGTCAACAAGATGGACCTCGAGTCGGCGAACCCGGACAAGGTCAAGAGCCAGCTGACCGAGCACGAGGTCGTGGTCGAGGAGTACGGCGGCGACGTGCCGGCCGTGCCCGTGTCGGCGAAGTCGGGCATGGGCCTCGACGACCTGATCGAGGTCGTCCTGCTCCAGGCCGACCTGCTCGAGCTGAAGGCGAACCCGGACAAGGACGCACGCGGTCGTGTCGTCGAGGCACACCTCGACAAGGGCCGCGGTCCCGTCGCCACCGTGCTGGTCCAGGCCGGCACCCTGCGCCGCGGGGACATCCTCGTGGCCGGTACCGCCGACGGCAAGATCCGCGCCCTGTTCGACGAGAACGGCAACGCGGTCGACGAGGCCACGCCGGCGCGTCCGGTGCAGGTCCTCGGACTGAACGAGGTGCCCGAAGCCGGTGACGAGTTCCGCGTCGTCGACGAGGAGCGGTTCGCTCGCGACGTCGCCGAACGCCGTGCCACCCGCGAACGTCGCATGGAGCTCGCCTCGCAGGCGCGCCCCAAGACGCTCGAGGAGCTCACCGCCGAGGTCAAGGAGGGCGAGAAGTCCGTCCTCAA
Source organism: Nitriliruptoraceae bacterium (assembly GCA_041633895.1). GTDB lineage: Bacteria > Actinomycetota > Nitriliruptoria > Nitriliruptorales > Nitriliruptoraceae > JBFJMP01. The sequence continues at coordinate 569 of JBFJMP010000176.1, read as the reverse complement.
CGTGATCATCAAGGCGGACGTGTCCGGTTCGGCCGAGGCACTCGAGGACGCCCTCAACAAGATGGACCTCGACGAGGTGAACATCCGCGTCGTCGCCAAGGGCGTCGGTGCGATCACCGAGTCGGACGTCGGCCTGGCCGAGGTGTCCGAGGGCATCATCATCGGGTTCAACGTCCGACCGGGCGCGAAGGCCCGCGAGGCCATCGAGCGTTCGGGCGTCGACGTCCGCCTCTACAAGATCATCTACGAGGCGCTCGAGGACATCGAACGGGCCGTCAAGGGCCTGCTCGGACCCGAGTTCAAGGAACAGATCATCGGCGAGGCCGAGGTCCGCGAGGTCTTCAAGGTCCCGAAGATCGGGTTCGTGTTCGGCTGCATGGTCACGCGCGGCGAGGTCAAGCGCGAGTCCGGCGTCCGCGTCATCCGCGACGGCGTCGTCGTCGCGGAGGACACGATGTCCTCGCTGCGCCGCTTCAAGGACGACGTCCGCGAGGTCCGCGAGGGCTTCGAGTGCGGCATCGGCCTGAACAAGTTCCAGGACGTCAAGGAAGGCGACGTGTTCGAGGCCT